>NZ_JAYJLF010000008.1:0-293088 GCF_036903175.1 Winogradskyella sp. ECml5-4
TGGCTGTAAATCAGTTCTCAATTCCGTTTTGTTTTGGCAGTTAAATAAAATAATTGACATTAAAGTCAGTAAGTAAATTTTTCTCAATGTTCTTATTTTCAAATGTGTGGCAACGTGTTATATAAAAACAAATATAGTAGTTTATATATTATAATTTCGGGATAACAAAACTTCTGTATTGTTTTTTTGCGATTTTGTTATCGACTTAACTACAGTGTCTAACGGACTACTAATTTGCATTAAATCTCTATGAGCAACATGTGTATAGATCATCGTCGTTTCTGGTTTAGCATGGCCTAGTAACATTTGAATATGACGTAAATCTACACCATTTTCCATTAAATGTGTAGCATAACTATGACGCAATACATGCGGTGTAACTTGCTTTTTTATACCCGCATAACCACAACTTTTCTTTAAAAATTGACGTATGCTAGTCGCAGAATACGGCCCTCCATTACGTCCTTCAATAACAAAAACCTGAGGCTTGTAAGTGTTTAAATAATTAAAAATTAATGGCTTTAAAACTTCACTCATTACAACACTTCTGTCTTTTCGGCCTTTACCTTGATTTACACGCAACAAATTCCTGTCAAAATCTAAAGCGTTGATTTTTAAATTTAAAAGTTCCCCAATTCTTAGTCCACATGAATATAACAGGCCAATAATGGCTCTGTGTTTTAGGTTTTTGGTGACTTGAATAAGATCTATAATCTCTTCTTTAGATAAAACGACAGGTAGCTTCTTGCTTTTTTTCGGACGATTTAAATCCTCAGCGTCTAATTCCGGTAAATCACAAAAAGAAATAAAATATTTTAAGGCACTAACACATTGCCTGTGACTACTAATACTAAAATTTTCACCAGCCAAAACTATTTCAAAAAAATGATCAATGTCCTTTTTCTGTATAAACTCTATTTCTTTTGGCTTGTAGTAATCCATAAATCGCAATACAAAATAACCGTATGTACGAACTGTGCTCTGACTCAAGCGCTTGCCTTTTAAAAAACCAGTATAGCCCTTTAATAATTCCTTAAAATTCAAAGGTAGGCTAGCAAACATTTCTGCCATACTATGGCTTGGCTTAATTTTTTTTACAGGTTTATAAGTGTTTTCTGTTGGTTTTCTAAACTGACTGTAGTCTACATAATAGCCATGGCTTCTAAAATAATTAAATAATGTATAAATTGTGTTTTTCGAATACAAAACGTAAAACGTCTTATGCGTCTGTGACCATTTTACACCTTCTACAGCCTTTACAATTGCTTTTGTTTCCTTATTATATTCAAAACCAATAGCAATCTGGTTATCATTGTTATGATGCAGCTTAGATAATGTAATCTTCATGATATTAAGTGTTTACATAGGTTTTGCGTTCTTGTAAATTACATTAAAATCATGAATTATTAAAGTTATGTATTAAGAAACTACAAATTGTAGCGATATATCTATATCTAAAGAAAAAATCAGGCGAATGCTTTTGAGCTTAAAAGTTAATCAACACTTTCTTCCATAGTATGATACACATTCTGAACATCATCATCTTCTTCTAGCTTTTCTAAAAGTTTCTCAACATCTTCTGCTTGTTCTGGTGTTAACTTTTTAGTAACTTGTGGAATACGTTCAAATCCAGATGAAATGATTTCTATATTGTTTTCTTCGAGGTAAGCTTGAATTTTACCAAAACTTTCAAATGGTGCATAAACCATAACACTAGTGTGTTCAACACCATTTTCATCCTCGTCTGTGTCTTCAAAAATTTCTTCAACTCCAGAATCAATCAATTCTAATTCTAGCTCTTCTAAGTCTAAATCGTCACCTTTAATTTTAAAATTACAGGTATGATCAAACATAAAAACAACAGATCCAGAAGTCCCTAAACTACCATCTGTTTTATTAAAATAAGAACGGACATTAGCCACTGTACGTGTATTATTATCTGTAGCTGTTTCTATAAGTACTGCAATACCATGTTGTGCGTAACCTTCAAAAAGAACTTCTTTAAAATCTCCTAAACTTTTATCTGAAGCACGCTTTATGGCACGTTCTACATTGTCTTTAGGCATATTTACAGCCTTGGCATTCTGTATTACAGCTCTAAGGCGCGAATTACTATCAGGGTCAGGACCACCTTCTTTAACAGCCATTACAATATCTTTACCAATACGCGTAAAGGCTTTGCTCATAGCAGACCAACGTTTCATTTTCCTTGCTTTTCTAAATTCGAAAGCTCTTCCCATCTTAAATATATTTTTAGTTCCTGTAGAACAGGAATCTGTTAACGATTATGTTTTATGTAATGTGTAAAAAATAACACTGAAATTATATGTAGTGACATTTTTACCATAGCAAATCTAAGAAAATATTGAAATTGTTTGAATAGGAATGAAACTAAATGTAAAAAAATATAAGATTCAAGGTGAAAAACTTCTAAAACAAGACATAGGAAGTCTAATCACTCTGAAATTTCTATTTTTCAACCATCAACCATCAACCATCAACCATCAACCAAGAATAACTAGTCCTCAACCTCTACAATAGCCTCAATCGCTTCAGCTAATTCAAAATCTTTCAAAGTAACTCCTTTAGCGCTATGTGTTGAAATGGAAATTTTTAAAATATTGTAAGAGTTACTCCAATTAGGATGATGATTCAATGCTTCGCACTCAAAAGCTATTCTGCTCATTGCGCTAAAGCAATCTTTAAAATTATCGAATTCAAATTCAGAATGAATGGCGTTATCATAATAATCCCAATCTGGAAATTGTAATAATTTTTTTTCTATAGTATCCTTGTCTAGTTTCATGTTATTGTTTTGATGTGTTTAAATTAAAAAAAATATGTATTACAATAAACTTAAAAAAGAGATTCTTTTTAAGCATTATAAACGACAACTACATCTTTATTTTTAAAGCTCTTCTAAAACCATTTCGCTAGTAATCTGAAGATGTTTAGGTAACTTATTAAACTTTGGTAGTACGGCTAAATAACGATCTTCATTAGTTGTAAATACTTGTTTAATAACTACTTTTTTGTCAGAAAGAATATCGATAATAGATTTTATAAACTCATCATGATGCACCAAATCTGTACTGCCCAAATGAAAAATACCAAATTTATTTCTGTTAATGATATAATGAATTTGTTGGGTAAGTTTTTTGTCAAGTGTCACGTTCATGATTAAATTCGGAAAAACTTCAACAGTTTCATCTGCTATAATAGCTTCTTTTAATTCTTGTATTCTTGGCGAACCGTTGCCAAATACCATTGGAAGTCTAATTATAGCAATTTGCTTTTTAGGCAAGCGTAATAGTAAGTTTTCAATTTTTATTTTGAAGTGACCATAAACACTATGACTCAATGTTTTGTCTAATTCGTAACTTGGATATTGGCTGTAAGCATCAAATACATTTGCAGACGACAAAAAGATGAATTTACAGCCAGTATCAACTATATAATCAGCAATATGCTGATGCGCAATTACTTGTGCGTTAAAATTACCACGAAGTGCAGATATAATAATGGTAGGTTGACAAGCCTCTAAAATGTCATAAACATCATCTTCTTCTACATTATACTGAAAGAATTGTTTATTGTTTTCAAATTCTTTCTTTGGAATACGATACGTTCCGTAAGTCCTAAAATAAGGTCCTAGTTCTTTATAAATAGCATTGCCAATATAACCACTAGCGCCAAGTATAAGTATACGATGTTTTTGAGAATCTAAATGTTTCTTCGTCATTAATCAATCTACACGCTTAGAAATTTAGCCTTTGTAAAAAGGAGCCTTTACAACGGTTGCTGGAATGGCCTTTTTACGTACTTGAATAAATATCTTACTATCCACTTTAGAAAACACAGTAGGAACATAACCCAGACCAATACCAATCCCTAAACTAGGACTCATTGTACCAGAAGTAACAACACCAATTGTTTTCCCGCTACCATCTACAATATCGTAACCATGACGCGGAATACCACGTTCATCGAGTTTAAAAGCCACTAATTTACGTTCTGGAGTGTGTTCTTTTTCGGCTTTTAAAGCTTCGCTATTAGTAAAGTCTTTGTTGAATTTACAAACCCAACCTAAACCAGCTTCAATTGGAGACGTGGTATCGTCAATATCATTACCATATAAACAGTAACCCATTTCTAAACGCAACGTATCTCTTGCCGCTAAACCAATTGGCTTAATGCCAAAATCTGCTCCTGCTTCAAATACCTTATCCCAAATTTGTTTGACTTCTGAATTTTTACAGTAAATCTCAAATCCGCCACTACCAGTATAACCTGTAGCTGAAATGATCACATTTTCAATGCCTGCAAAATCGCCAACAACAAAATTGTAGAATTTAATAGCAGATAAATCATGACTCGTTAAAGATTGCATCGCTTCAACAGCCTTTGGACCTTGAATCGCTAATAACGAATAATCTTCGCTTAAATCGCGCATCTCAGCACCAACATCATTTTTAGAGGAAATCCAATTCCAATCCTTTTCAATATTACTCGCATTAACAACTAATAAATACGTTTCTTCTTTTAATTTGTATATGATTAAATCATCTACAACACCACCATCATCATTTGGTAAACAGCTGTATTGTGCTTTTCCTATTTCTAATTTAGAAGCATCGTTACTCGATACTTTTTGAATCAATTCTAAAGCATGTGGACCTTCAATTAAAAACTCACCCATATGAGAGACATCAAATACACCAACCGATGTCCTAACCGTTTCGTGTTCTATATTTACACCTTCGTATTGAACCGGCATGTTATAGCCAGCAAAAGGAACCATTTTAGCACCAAGTGCTTCGTGAGTAGAGGATAAAGCAGTATCTTTCATTGTGAATTGTTTTAATTTTTAGATGTGCAAAACTACATAAATTTTACGAAGAATTTCATAATTTGATGCTAAGGAAATTGCGAATCCTTTAAAGAAATCAGTCTCAAGATTTAAGGTCGGAATTATAGCGCAAATTCTAAAAATCCATAATCCAATCGTCAATTGCTTTATTGTCAGCGCCATGTAATACCGATATATCACCTGTAGACTCAAACACCACCGCTTTAACTTCTGATAGTTGAATCACATTCGCTTCACGCAATTTGGCCTTTACATCAGATTCTGTCACTTTACATTTCTTTAAATTGGCTGCAATAAGTTTGCCGTTTTGCATTAATAAGGTCGGTTTATTATCGACTAAATTTCTAATGGGTTTCCAATGTCTTGCAGCAGCAACAATCATTTGTAAACTATAAATAAGCACTAAACCAATAATACCATATTGAAGCGAAACCGATTTCGAAACAATAACCGTTGCCAATATGGAACCAATAGAAACCGTCATGGCAAAATCGAAACTAGACATTTTTGAAAAACTGCGTTTGCCACTAATGCGTGTTAAAATGACTAAGGCCATATAAATACCAATAGCAGTAAGTATTATCGCCAAAAGTCCGTCTGTAGAAAATTTAAACCAATCATTCATATCCTTAATGTTTTAGAATTTTATTAGCCTCAATATGTCACGAATTATAATGATGTTTTAACTCATTTCAAGTTTAAATTACTCTGAAAGCATTTTCACTAAATGGGTTAATTCTTTTCCGAATCGCAGTAATCGTTTTGGAAGCAATATTGGATATTAGTGGAAATTAATTCTAAATACAATTAATATGAAAGCGACTTATAGAAATGCGATTGAAGCCTGTCAGAAATGTATAGTGGATTGTAGAATATGCCTAACCGAAATGGTAGGAAAAGAAAGCATGAACGATTGCCCAAAATGTTGTATACAATGTATTGATGCCTGTGATGCTTTACTTAAAATGATGACTTCAGATAGTGCATACGTTAAGCAATATGCCTTATTGTGTGCCGAAATTTGTGAGTACTGTGCAGATCATTGCGAAGAACACAAACACGAACACTGTATAGAATGTGCTAAATCGTGTAGAGCATGTGCTGAAGCTTGTAGAGAAATTGCAGCATAATTATAGAATCAAAAATTGAAATTAAAAAATGGCCATACTAGGAAACATTATAAAAGGAGTGATTGAACTGAAGGATACGTTTACGTCTGAAGTCATTCATAAAGAAGCTCAAGAACAAGTGCTCAAAGAATTACTTGAAACAGCTAAGAGTACCCAATTCGGAAAGTTTTATGATTTTGAAAGTATTCTTGAAACTTCTAATTTACAACAAAGTTTTGCGAAGCATGTGCCGTATTTTGATTACAATAAAATAAACAAAAAATGGTGGCACAAGTATCACGAAGGCGAAAGTAACATCACATGGCCAGGGAAGCCATCTTATTTTGCATTGAGTTCTGGTACCACAGGCAAAACAAGTAAACGCATTCCGGTAACAGATGCCATGATTGATGCCATAAGAAATGCAGGAATTAAACAGGTGTTTGCCTTAAAGAATTTTGATTTACCTGCGGATTTTTTCGAAAAAGAAATCATGATGCTCGGTAGTTCTACCGATTTGGAAGAAAACAATAATCACCTTGAAGGTGAAATTAGTGGTATTAGTGCGAGTAATATTCCGGCGTGGTTTAGAGGTTATTACAAACCAGGTGAAGAAATATCGCAAATTGAAGATTGGGACGAACGTGTGCAGCGCATTGCAGAACGTGCTAAAGATTGGGATATTGGAGCCTTAAGTGGAATTCCATCGTGGATAGAGTTGATGATTCAAAAAGTGATAGACTATCATAACTTGAATAATATTCATGAAATTTGGCCCAACCTACAAGTCTATACCTCTGGAGGAGTCGCTTTTGGTCCGTATGAAAAAAGTTTTAATGCCTTATTAGGAAAGCCGATAACCGTTATCGATACTTATTTAGCGTCTGAAGGTTACATCGCAACCCAAGTACGACCTGAAACCGATGCTATGCAATTGAATACCGATAATGGCATTTATTTTGAATTTGTACCCTTTAAACCCGAATATATCAACGAAGATGGTTCGTTAACTGACGAAGCACCAGCTTTAACTTTAGATCAAGTTGAATTGAATCAAGATTACGTTTTAATCATTAGTACCGTTAGTGGAGCGTGGAGATATCTAATTGGTGATACCATTGAATTCACTAATATTGAACGTGCTGAAATTAAAATTACAGGACGTACAAAATTCTTTTTAAATACCGTAGGTTCGCAATTATCAGTGAATAAAATGGATGCAGCCATGCGCGAATTAGAGGAGCAATTCGATACTACAATTCCTGAATACACCATCTGCGCTAAACGTGGAGACGATGATGAGTTCTATCACTATTGGTATTTGGGTTCTGACGTAAAAGGTGTTGATAATTCGACTATTTCAGACGCTTTAGACAAAAGCTTAAAAACAGCCAATAAGAATTATAAAGTGGCTAGAAGTAAAGCGCTAAAAGGTGTGAAAGTAAAAGTGATTTCACCAAATCGTTTTTATGACTGGAACGAAAGAAACAAAAAGAAAGGTGGCCAAGTAAAAATGGAACGCGTTATGGGCGAGGAAAAATTCAAAGATTGGGAAGCTTTTGTGATTGAATCTTAAGTGTTTAGCTAAGCACACGCTATTATTCATTTACGTAAGAAAATAAAATTTTAAATTGGTAATTTTGTATCTTTGGTAAAAAGCTGATTAAAATGAATTTAGAAGCTCGAAAAATAGAATTTGTACAGGAATTTTTAAAACTTCAAAGTGAAGAGGCTGTTTCACGTCTTGAAAAAATTTTAAGAAAAGAAAAACAGTCAGAAAAAGAGCGAAACATTGAGTCGATGACTCAAGATGAATTGGATAACAGAATTGATAAGTCTGAATCTGATTTCATTAACAACCGATTTAAAACCAGTCCTGAGCTTTTAGCAAAATATGAGTAATGGCTTTTAAAATTATTTGGTCTGAATTTGCTGAAATTCAGCTTGATGAAATTTATAAGTTTTATGAAAATAAAGCAGGTTCTAATATTGCTAAAAAACATCTAAAAGGTATAATCAACGAAACATATAAGAAAAAAGGAGACCAAGTAAAAATGGAGCGTGTGATGGGTGAATAAAAATTTGCAGATTGGGGGGCATTTATTAATCAACTGTAAATCGTTACTTATTAATAAATAAGAATTTAAATTATTCTCGTAAAGAATTGTCCCCTTGAGGGGACTTGAGGGGTGTTTTTTTATAGTTTTTTATATTCAAGATTAAATAAATCCTTTAAATTATTTGCCAGCATCTCTATGTTCTACCAATTCCATAATCTCTTCAGGCGATAAATAATACTTCTTAATCCGATCTTTATACGATTGGGTGATATCTGCATTATTCAATATAAAATCTTTGGTTTTTAAAATGTAATCTTCCATACCATGTGCAACAGCAAATGAATCTGCGGCACGTTCGGCTTCAACAATATGATTCTGTGAAAACACATACTTAAGTCCAAACCAAATGAGATTGAGCTTACTTCGATTTTGGTAATCCATAATATGACCCAATTCATGACCAATCCACCCAATAAAAATAGTATCTGGAATATGTCGTGTTAAAAACTCTTTATCTGCAATCTTGAATTTTTCACTAATAAGAATCACATAATGTCGATTTTTTCTACTCTTAAAGAAACTGCCAAATGTAGGTCTGGCTTGCATAGTCGATTTCTTAATGTTTTTCTTAAACCGAAATTCTATTTTAGTGTCCTTCAGCTGTGGATAATACGCTAAAGCTTTATTTACAGTCGTTTTTATATCTTCTGGTATATTGTGCTGTGCACTCATAGTGTGGTTTAGCGTTAAAAGGATTATGATTATGAATCTTTTCATATTTTAGAAAAATAAGATTTAAATCCGACGTCGTTTACATGTTACCATCAAAATATTAACCCATTTGAATTCCTAATAACTAACATCTTGAAATAAGCATTAATTTTTAGATTGCTACAAATGGAAGCAATCATAAGCTACTATATGTAGTATTTTTGCAGCTAAGATTTTAACTTAAGATTTAGGAGGAAAATATTTGTCTTTTCAACGTACCCAAGAAAAATTAAAAATACTAGCAGATGCTGCAAAGTATGACGTATCGTGTTCGTCTAGCGGAAGTAAACGCGCTAACACTAATAAAGGATTAGGTGATGCTACAGGCATGGGAATTTGTCATTCCTATACCGAAGATGGTCGCTGTGTATCCTTACTTAAAATATTATTAACTAACCATTGCATTTTTGATTGTGCCTATTGCGTTACCCGAAAAAGTAATGATGTAAAACGTGCCGCTTTTAAAGTGCAAGAAGTGGTGGATTTAACCATTAATTTTTACCGCAGAAATTATATAGAAGGGCTTTTTCTCAGTTCAGGTATTTTTAAAAGTGCGGATTATACCATGGAACGTTTGGTTGCTGTCGCGAAGAAATTAAGACTTGAAGAAAATTTTAACGGCTATATTCATCTAAAATCTATTCCTGGAGCGTCGGATGAATTGATGCGTGAAGCCGGACTCTACGCAGATCGGTTAAGTGTGAATATTGAAATTCCGACAGAAGCAGGACTTAAAAAATTAGCACCAGATAAAAAGCGTGAAGATTTTATAAAGCCGATGGTGAAGGTGAAAAATGAAATTATTCAATATAATGCCGAAAAGAAAATCATTAAAAGCACACCAAAATTTGCGCCTGCTGGTCAGAGTACACAAATGATTATTGGGGCGAGTGGTGAGAATGATTTTCAGATTATGCAAACCTCAAATCACTTTTACAAAAGCTATAATTTAAAACGTGTGTATTATTCAGGTTATGTACCTATTAGTTATGATAATCGTTTGCCGCAAATAGGCAGTGCTGTACCTATGCTTCGTGAAAATAGATTGTACCAAACCGATTGGCTCATGCGTTTTTACGGTTTTGATGTCAGTGAAATTTTAAATGAACAACATCAAAATTTAGATTTAGATGTAGATCCCAAATTGAGTTGGGCATTACGGAATCTTCATGAATTCCCTGTTGATGTGAATACAGCGGACCAGCGTATGTTAGCACGAATTCCTGGTTTAGGAATGAAATCGGTATTTAAAATTATAAATGCCAGACGCTTTAGAAAATTGAATTGGGAACATCTGAAAAAAATAGGAGTCGCGTTAAACAGAGCACAATACTTTATGGTCTGTGATAGCAATCAGTTTGAAAAACGGGATTTGACCTCAGAAAAAATCAAAGGCTTAATCCTTCAAAATTCAACGAGTAAGTATCAGAAAATGTTGAGTAATCAATTAAGCTTATTCGGATAGATGCAAGCTAAAAACCTTATATACGACGGCACTTTTGATGGTTTTCTATCCACTATTTTTTATGTATTTGAACATAAATTAAAAACGGTAACCATTCAAAATGAGTTTACCGTACAGCAAGGTTTGTTTTCAGAGAATGAATCAATTCCTACTGATGAAGTTAAGGCAAATCGTGTGTGGAAAGGTATCAAATCGAAGTTGTCATCTAACGGAAGTTATCAATTGTATTATGCTTTTTTATGTGAAGAGGTAGGAGTAGAGGACTTACTTTTAGATTATATACAATATGCGTTTTCGCAACAAAAGAAAGTAGATAAAGATTATTCACATCCTTCCATTTTAAAAATTGCACAAATAGCAAAATCTGTAGGACGAGAAAAACATCGTATGGAGGCTTTTGTACGCTTTCGGTTAACTAAAGATGACATCTATTTCGCAAGTATAGAACCCGATTTTAATGTGTTGCCTTTAATTGAAAAGCATTTTAAGAGACGTTATGCCGATCAAAAATGGGTGATTTATGATATAAAACGTGGTTATGGATTATTCTACGATTTGGAAACAGTTGAACTTATAAATATGGATTTTCCTGAGAATTTCAACTTTACTAAAACCGACAATGCATTTTTTGCCACTCAAGAATTTGAATTTCAAAAGCTATGGCAAGATTATTTTAAAGCCACCAATATTGTTTCTCGAAAAAACATGAAACTTCATATTAGACATGTCCCAAAACGGTATTGGAAGTATTTAAGTGAAAAGCAACCTAATTAGCGTTTAGTCGCTTCACGTAGGCTTCTGCCCAATCTTCAATACGTGGTCCAAAACATTCTAAAATAGCATCCACACCAATCACGCTACCTTTGGCCAAACGACCTAAAACGGCAATAGGCACATCGTCTTTAGCTTCAGGTGTAATGACATAACCATCAGCAGTTGTTTCGATGCCTAATTTTGAATGGATAGGTTGTATCAAATCATTTTGAAGTAAATCTTTAATTAAAGGCGTGTTGACTTCAAGTAATTTTGGGGCATCTAAAACACTATTAATCATCACAGAACAGGTGATGGATTTTTTATTAGAATTTTTTAAAGTCCAGCCTTTCGCTGTTAAGTCTATATCAGGATCAGTGACAAAGTCTAATGTCAATATATCTGCATCAACCAAAGCTAAAACTTGCTGCATACTTTCTATTGGTGGTCCGTAAGAATAACGTTTGCTACGTTCATCTAAGGCAATCACTTTTTCTATAATGTCATTAGTCACTTTAGCATGCGAAAAAGCTTTGTATAAGGTCGGCTGACAATGACGCCAAACTTGTCCGATGCAATAATCGAGAGAAACAGGAATGGTACCTAAAGCCATTTCAATATAATTCTGAATCAGTTGATACGTTGAATTATTAGAATCTTGAATTAATGGATGGTTATAATGGTCATCATTTAACCAATTTAAGATTATGGCCTCTAATTCGGATGAACTTAAGGTATGTGCTAGGCTTTTATCTTTTAAGTCTAAATAGACACGTGATATAATTTTAGCAATAGGATGCGTTAAAAAATCAATGGTATCTGTTTCAGTGGTTTGGTGTGAAACGGCTTCGATTTCAGATTTAAAACTATCTAATTCTTCTTTCGTAGGCTGGTACCACGAATCAATACTTTCGTTTAGAGGCTTCGGAACTAATGGTAAGCCGTCTAATGAAAACGGAATTAGTTTTAAATCTTGAGACTTGCTCTTATAATAAATGGTTTCAAAAGTGTCATTATTTATCACTTTAAAATTTCCAAAATCATTAATGGTAAGATAACGCATTACATCAATCATTGCCAAGCCAAAACCTCTAATACCAATATTAATTGTTTCTTGATTTTTTACTGTTTTAAGATGATGTATAGGGTAGGACTCTTTAAAAAGAGAGAGGGATTGATGTGTTGCCACATAAGATTGCCACTGTTTTAATTGATTGGATAGTTCTGTAGATTGGTGACCAATAGTTAAAAGTACATCGTCACAGATCCAAGAGTTATTGTTACTTGTAATTTCAAGTTGACTGTCTTTTAAATTGATATTTTCAATTTCTAGTTTATTAAAATTGAAGGAGTTTAAATTGCACAAGGCATTTTCTATAGTTTTGTACCGTTCATTAAGGTATTTTCCTAGTTTGTTACGTGGTGGAAATGCATCTGGTTTATGGCATGGTTGTGTAAAATTACACCATTCATGATAAGAAGGGAAAGCTTCAATAACTCTATTAGCATAACTGATTTTAGGACGTTTCTCAATGCCTACTAGCGCGCGTTCAGTAATATTAATCCAATTAGAATCGGGTTGTCTTGTGTTCCAAACGTTTCCAGCTCCAGAAGCATTGTTAGCATCAAAAATTTGAATATTAACTTGCTTATGAATTCTACTTAGTGCTAAGAGAAGATTCTCTAAGGCATAGAGACCTCGTGGTCCCATTCCTATAATTGCAATTTGCTTCATACTAATAAAAATAATGAAAAAACCACCTCGTTAAAGGTGGTTCTGAATTTATTTATTTATCAAGTTTTAGAATTGATATCTAATGCCCAATCCGATATCAAAATCGAGATCGTCATTAAAATCTCCAAATCCAAGTTCTGGTCTAAAATCTAAGGATAGTAATAACGGAATATCAAAGCTGTATTCAATACCAACATCACCCGCTAAAAACACGAAACTATCATTGTAATCCTTACCAGGAGTATCAACGCTATAGTTTCCAAATCCTCCACCGCCACCTGCATACCAATTAAAATTGCCATCTAGTTGCCAAACCCATTGGTATAAACCAGCTATTTTAAAGCCATCATAGTCTTTTCCGTTTCTCCAACCTAAATCGGCTTCTAGTCTGTTATTGCCACCTAAAGCACGTTGGTAGGTTATTTCGGTACCAAAACCATCACTATCTCCAAACCTTAGTCCAATGGCATTTTTTGAAATGTTCTGAGCGTCAGAAAAACTTATAAACCCAATAGTTAATACACTTAATAAAATTAATTTCTTCATAATAATTTATAATCTTAAATTCATAGTTTTAGCAATCTTAAAATTGCTTTTCATCATAACGCCAAAATTATGCCAAAATTGAATGATTAGTCTTATTTTTAAGACAAAATTATAACTCATACCAATCGATTGTTAGCGCTTATGCAAAAAGAAAACCTTATACAACTTAAAACCCTAAAATCTAAATTAGAAGGAGAGTTGTATTTTAATGATTTAATGCGAAAACTTTACGCTACTGATGCTTCTGTGTATAGAAAATTGCCTTTAGCTGTAGCTTTACCTAAAAATACTCAAGACATAAAATCTTTAATTGATTTTGCTAAGTCTAACAACACTTCTTTAATTCCAAGAACAGCAGGAACATCGCTAGCCGGACAATGTGTTGGCGAAGGTATTGTAGTAGATGTCTCTAAATATTTTACACGAATTTTAGATATAAATGAAAACGCTAAAACAGTAACCGTTCAACCTGGTGTGGTTAGAGATGAACTTAATAATTACCTTAAGCCTTTTGGTTTGTTTTTTGGACCCAATACATCAACTTCTAACCGCTGTATGATTGGTGGAATGGTTGGGAATAATTCATCCGGAACGACCTCTATTCAATATGGTGTGACTAGAGATAAGGTTTTAAAAATGAAAACGTTGTTGAGTGATGGAAACGAGGTTGAATTTTCAGCGTTAACATCTGAAGAGTTTCAACAAAAACTACAGTTATCAACCCTTGAAGGAGAGGTATATAATTCAATTTATAAAGAATTAAATTCTGAAAGTGTTCAGCATCAAATACAAGATAATTTTCCAAAGCCAAGCATACATAGAAGAAATACAGGTTATGCCATTGATGAATTGATAAAGTCGGAAGTGTTTTCAGATTCAAATTCAGGTTTTAATATGTGTCAACTTTTAGCAGGAAGTGAAGGCACCTTAGCATTTACAACAGGAATCACCTTGCAGTTAGATGACTTGCCGCCAACGGAAAGCGCTATTATTGCTTTGCATTTTGAAAGTATAGCTAAATGCCTAAATGCTGTGGGAACTGTGATGCAACACAATTTGCATACCTGTGAGATGATGGATGATTCCATTTTAAATCTTACAAAACACAATAAAACACAACAAGAAAACAGACAATTTATAGAGGGAAATCCTGCTGCTATTTTAATGTGTGAGCTCAAAGCAAATTCAAATGAAGAGCTTCAATCACAAATAAACGTATTCTTAGAAACGGTAAAAAGCATGAATTTAAGTTATGCTAATCCTGTTTTAAAAGGTGATGATATCAATAAAGCTGTAGAATTACGAAAAGCCGGTTTAGGCTTGTTAGGTAATATTATTGGTGATAAAAAAGCTGTGGCTTGCATTGAAGATACGGCTGTAGCGCTTCCAGATTTAGACCGCTACATTTCAGAGTTTACGGCTTTAATGAAAACATACAACCAAAATGCGGTATACTATGCACATGCAGGAGCAGGAGAGTTACATTTAAGACCAATTTTAGATTTAAAACAGGCTGAAGATGTTGTACTATTTAGAAAAATAACAACAGACGTTGCGCAATTAGTAAAGAAATATAAAGGCTCAATGTCTGGTGAACATGGTGATGGTATTGTGAGAGCAGAATTTATTCCTATGATGATTGGTGAGGCTAATTATAAAATTTTAAAGCATATTAAATCAGCTTTCGATCCGTATAATATTTTTAATCCAGGAAAGATTGTAGATGCCTATCCTATGGATAAAAATTTTAGGTATGAAGTGGATAGAAAAGAACCTCAGATTGAAACCTTACTTGATTTTTCTGCTTCTGAAGGTATTTTACGTGAAGCCGAAAAATGTAATGGTTCTGGTGACTGTAGAAAATTACCTGAATTTGGAGGTGTTATGTGCCCAAGTTATAGAGCCACTAGAAACGAAAAAGATACAACCAGAGGACGTGCTAATGCGCTCCGAGAATTCTTAACTAATTCTGAAAAAGCAAACCGATTTGATCATAAAGAATTAAAAGACGTTTTTGATTTATGCTTGAGTTGTAAAGCATGCGCAAGTGAGTGTCCAAGTAGTGTAGATGTAGCGAGTTTAAAAGCCGAATTTCAATACCAATATCAGAAGGTAAATGGTGTACCTTTTAGAACAAAATTATTTGCTTACAATAACAAAATAAATGGCTTAGCTAGTCGTGTTCCAAAGCTTACTAATTTTATGTTTTCTAATGATTTTACAAGTGCAATTATAAAATCTATTGGAGGCATTGCTAAAGAACGAAGCTTGCCTTTAATTTCTAGTAAAAGTTTAGATAAGGAATTTTATGATGCTAAAAATAAGACAGTTAAAATTGGTTATATAAAAGAAGTCATCTTGTTTAATGATGAGTTTACCAATCATTTAGATACAGAGATTGGTATAGATGCTATGGAGCTATTGAGCCGCTTAAATTATAAAGTGACCATCATTTCACATTCGGAATCTGGTCGTGCAATGTTGTCTAAAGGTTTGCTAAAAGATGCCAAAAGAGTAGCGAATGAAAATGTTTCAAAATTCAAACATTTAATTACTGAAAACACTCCATTATTAGGTATAGAACCTTCCGCTATTTTTACGTTTAAAGATGAATATTTAAGATTAGCAGACGACAAAGAATCTGCTAAATTAATTGCGAAACACACCTTTTTGATTGAAGAATTTATTCAACAAGAAATGGCATTGGGACGTATAAAATCATCGCAGTTTACACAAGAGATAAAAACCATTAAATTTCATGGACATTGTCATCAAAAGGCATTGGCAAATCAGAAGTCGAGCTTTAGTATTTTAAATCTGCCTAAGAATTATAAAGTAACAATTATTCCAAGTGGTTGCTGTGGTATGGCAGGAAGTTTTGGTTACGAAAAAGAGCATTACGAAGTAAGTATGCAAATAGGAGAGCAGGTTTTATTTCCTGCGGTTAGAAAAGCTTCAGCAGACACAGAAATATCTGCAAACGGAACAAGTTGTAGGCATCAAATAAAAGACGGTACAGGTAGAGTGGCTAAACATCCTATTTCTATTTTAAAAGAAGCTTTGCTCTAACTACCAGTTACAATAATGCTAATTAAAGTTATTATTTTGTCTTGTGCTTTTTAGGTTGTTCTACAATTGTAATTGCAGCTATTAAGTCTTTGACGTCCATATCTTTTATATCTTCATCTGCAAAGAAAGGAGACAGTCTATCATTGTTGTAGTTGTAAATTTTCCAACGTTTAAATTGGTATTCTAAAGCAGTGAAGTTTTCAACCCAATCACCAGAATTTAGATAAGTGGTTTTACCAAACTTATTACCTTTTAATATCATTTTTGGTTGGTGAATATGTCCGCATATAACATAGTCATAACCATTCTCAATAGCTAAGTCTGTAGCTACTTTTTCAAAATCACTAATATATTTTACAGCACCTTTTACACTGTTTTTAATTTTTTTAGATAAAGAATAACGTTCTTTTCCAAGCTTATCTAAACACCAGTTTGTAAGCCTGTTAATAAGGATTAGTAAGTCATAACCCCAGCCACCAAGCTTAGCTAACCATTTGGCATTCTGAATGGAAATATCAAACACATCGCCATGAAAAAACCAAGCTTTCTTTCCATCTAAATCTAGTACTAGTTTATTTACAATTGAAATATTACCTATTTCCGTATCTGTAAACTTGCGAAGCATTTCATCATGATTACCTGTAATGTAAATCACTTCAGTGCCATTTGCGGCAAAATCCATAATCTTTTTAATAACACTAAGATGAGATTTTGGAAAGTAACGTTTCTTAAACTGCCAAATATCAATAATATCACCATTAAGAATAAGTTTCTTAGGTTCTATGCTATTTAAATAAGTTAAAAGTTGTTTGGCATGGCAGCCAAAAGTGCCTAAATGTACATCTGAGATTACTGCTATTTCAACTTTTCGTTTTATTTTCAAAATTTCTAAATCTATACCACAAAGAACTTTAATATTTTTAACAATCAGATTATCGTATAATTAACTAACTATAAGCAAATTGTTATTAAAATATTACCTTAATATTACGAAGTAGGAAGCCTTAGCTTTTTTTGCGACTATAACATGAAATACGACATGGTATTTTCATTTTCATAATAATACAATTACATTAGCGTAAAATAAATTGAAATGGCAGGAAATTCCTTCGGAAAATTATTTAAACTAACTACTTTTGGAGAGTCGCATGGTGTAGCTATTGGTGGCATTATAGATGGCTGTCCCTCAGGAATAAAACTTAATCTTGAAGCAATTCAAAATGAATTGAACCGAAGAAAACCAGGGCAATCTAAAATAGTTACTCAACGTAAAGAGCCTGATACTGTAGAATTTTATTCCGGTATTTTTGAAGGTAAAACGACAGGAACTCCAATTGGTTTTGTAATTCATAATACGAATCAGAAATCTAAAGATTATTCTCATATTAAAGATGTGTATCGTCCTAGTCATGCAGATTATACCTATGATAAAAAATACGGAGTAAGAGATTATAGAGGTGGTGGACGAAGTTCTGCACGTGAAACAGCGTCTAGAGTTGTTGCTGGAGCTATTGCAAAACAAATGTTAGCCTCAATTAGCATTAATGCTTTTACATCTTCAGTAGGTGATATTTTTATAGATAAACCATATCAAGATTTAGATTTTAGTAAAATAGAATCTAATGTCATTCGCTGTCCTGATGAAGCTACAGCAGAAAAAATGATAGCTAGAGTTGAAGCTATTAAAAAACAAGGTGATACCATTGGTGGTACCATAACATGTGTTTTACAAAATGTACCAATTGGATTAGGAGAACCTGTGTTTGATAAATTGCATGCCGAATTAGGAAAAGCGATGTTATCTATAAATGCTGTAAAAGGTTTTGAATATGGTAGTGGTTTCTGTGGCGCAAAAATGAAAGGTAGTGAGCATAACGACTTGTTTAACGAAGATGGAACTACAAAAAGTAATTTATCTGGAGGCATACAAGGAGGCATTTCTAACGGTATGGATATTTACTTTAGAGTGGCTTTTAAACCCGTTGCAACAGTGATTCAAAAGCAAGATGCCTTAAATAGTTCTGGCGAAATTGTAGAAATGCAAGGCAAAGGCAGACACGATCCTTGTGTGGTGCCAAGAGCAGTGCCTATTGTTGAAGCAATGGCTGCTTTGGTTTTGGCAGATTATGTCTTACTAGATAGAGTTAGTAGATTGTAATTTTAAAAATGGTATTTCCTTCCGGAAAATGAATAACAGACTAATAAACTTATGAAAAAACTAGCATTACATTGGAAAATTATAATAGGAATGGTTCTCGGTATCATTTGGGCTTTGGTTTCAAGCACAATGGGATGGAGTCAATTTACTATAGATTGGATAGATCCGTTTGGAACTATCTTTATTAATTTACTAAAGCTAATAGCAGTTCCGTTAGTCTTGTTTTCTATAATTAGTGGAGTTGCTAATATTGGAGACCCAAAAAGCTTAGGTAGAATGGGAGGTAAGACTTTAGGTATTTATTTATTAACAACAGTCATGGCTATTTCATTAGGATTAGTATTGGTTAATGTTATTAAACCAGGCGAACTTATTGATGAACAAAGCCGAATAGATAATCGTATTAGTTATGAGATTTGGGCAGATAGTGAAGGACATGAGATTAAGGATGGTATAAATTACTTACAAGATCCTGAATTTTTTGAACGTGCTCAGGAAATTTCAGAATTATCTAAAAGTGAATTAAAAGAAGCAGCTGTTGCAGATAAAATGGAAACAGTTAAAAGTCGTAAAGAAACAACACCATTGCAACCATTAATAGATATTGTACCGAGTAATTTTTTCCATTCTCTATCTAATAATGGGTTAATGTTACAGATTATCTTTTTTGCGATTTTCTTTGGTGTTTGTTTGTTGTTTATTCCTTCAGAAAAATCATTACCTGTATTAAATTTAGTAAATGGAATTAATGAGGTTTTTCTAAAAATGGTTGATATTGTTATGCAAGGTGCGCCATTTTTTGTGTTTGCTTTACTTGCAGGTGTGGTAAGTAAAATGGCTGGTGACGATATTGGTAAAGTGGTAGAAATTTTTAAAGGTTTGAGTTGGTACTCATTAACCGTTTTATTAGGCTTGCTTTTAATGATATTTGTAATTTATCCATTGATTTTGAAGTTTTTTGTAAAACAGATTCCATATAAAGGCTTTTTTAAATCTATGAGTCCTGCACAAACTTTAGCATTTTCAACATCAAGTAGTGCGGCTACACTTCCTGTAACTATGGAATGTGTAGAAGAGAATTTAGGAGTAGATAATAAAATAAGCAGTTTTGTGCTTCCTATAGGAGCTACAGTTAATATGGACGGCACAAGTATGTATCAAGCGGTTGCAGTAATCTTTTTAGCGCAAATGCATATGATAGATTTAACGCTAGGTCAGCAAGTTACAGTAGTATTAACAGCCACTTTAGCTTCTGTTGGCTCTGCAGCTGTACCAAGTGCTGGTTTAGTAATGTTAATTATTGTATTGAGTTCTGTGGGATTAAATCCAGCTTGGATCGCTATTATTTTTCCAGTAGATAGAATATTAGATATGTTTAGAACCGTTGTAAACGTCACAGGAGATGCAACAGTTTGTTCTATTATTGCTGATGGTGAAAATATGTTAGATTACCATGGTGAAAAAAATCCAACAGAAACTTTTGATTTAGATTCTTAAATTTAAGAAGACTCAATTAATTTTTATAACTTTATTGAGAAGATAAAACCTATTGCAAATGAACATTTG
Source organism: Winogradskyella sp. ECml5-4 (assembly GCF_036903175.1). Classification (NCBI taxonomy): domain Bacteria; kingdom Pseudomonadati; phylum Bacteroidota; class Flavobacteriia; order Flavobacteriales; family Flavobacteriaceae; genus Winogradskyella; species Winogradskyella sp. ECml5-4. The sequence continues at coordinate 20,103 of NZ_JAYJLF010000008.1, forward strand.
TTTTATAATGTACCCATGGGATGAGATCGACCCAGAAAACGACACAAGTTTAGCTTTAATCAAGGAATGTGCTAAACGTGGTCATGGTGTTGCCATGTGTACACCTGCAAACTTAACCATTAGAGATAGTGTAACAAATGCATTTTGTAATGTTATCGGTAGAATGGAAAAAGTGCCATCTACATTAAAATCGTTTTATAACAAAGCGAAATTAAGAGAGGAAATGCTGCCTTTAGCAGGTTTTGACGCTATTTTCTTTAGAGCAAATCCACCTTTAGATCCTATAATGCTTAATTTTTTAGACTCAGTAAAAGATGATGTGTTTATTGTGAATTCGTTAGAAGGTATGCGAGAAGCCAATAATAAACTTTATACAGCTGCTTTTGGAGATGCACACAGTAACATTATTCCCAATACACATGTTTCTAAAAACAAAAAGTATTTAATTCAGCAGATTAAAGAGTCTAAGGCAGATAAAATGATACTAAAACCATTGAATGGCTTTGGAGGTTCTGGTGTGATTCTAATTGAAAAATCGGCTATGAACAATATTAATTCGCTGTTAGATTTTTATATTTCTAGTGGCGAAGGCACCTCTAATTATGTGATTCTTCAAGATTATATAGAAGGAGCAGACCAAGGTGATGTTAGAATTTTATTATTAAATGGCGAACCAGTTGGAGCCATGAAACGTATTCCTGGCTCAGAAGATCATCGTTCAAATGTTTCGGCAGGTGGAAGTATTGCAAAGCATTCTTTAACCAAAGCAGAAAAAGCATTATGCAAACAAATAGGTCCAAAATTAGTAAAAGACGGTTTGTATTTTGTTGGTATCGATGTTATTGGCGGGAAACTCGTAGAGGTTAATGTAATGTCGCCAGGCGGCATCACTTATATAAATAAAGTATATAAAAGCAAGACTAGAGTTGAAGAAAAGGTCATTGACTTTTTAGAAAGCAAAGTCTTAGATCAATTACAAGCGTTTGATAGGCGAACTAGACTTCGTAAAACGGTTGATGAAGCGTGAAATTTATAAAATGAAAATAAGTCAAATTTCAAATTTAGTTTCAGTAGAGTGGCTTCAAGAAAATAGCAATGCCAGTAACCTCGTTATTTTAGATGCTACAATTAATAAGAGTATTGATGCCACAGCCTTAAGAATTCCTAAAGCTAGATTTTTTGACATTAAACAAAAGTTTAGCGATACTTCAGCACCATTTCCAAGTACATTACCTTCATTACAACAATTTGAAATTGAAGCTCAAACTTTAGGAGTAAATAAAGATGCTTACATTGTCGTTTATGATGATAAAGGTATTTATTCTAGTGCAAGAGCTTGGTGGCTATTCAAAGTTTTTGGTTTTAAAAATGTTGCTGTTTTAGACGGAGGATTACCCGAATGGAACAAAAATGGATTTCCTATTGAAAAGTATACCAATGAAACTTATATCAAAGGGAATTTTAAAGCTCATTTAAATTTAGACTTAATGACTAACTTTAAAGGCATTAATCAATATTCACAAGATTCTAATACACTAATTTTGGACGCACGCTCACAAGAGCGTTTTAAATGCCAAGTAGACGAACCCAGAATTGGATTACGACGTGGTACCATTCCCAATTCAAAAAACCTACCTTACACAATGTTATTAAATGGTTATAAGTTGAAGCCTCAAAGTGAGCTTTTAGCAATCTTTAATAATTTAGTCACTCATAAAACAAAAGTGGTGTTTAGTTGTGGTTCAGGCATTACGGCTTGTATTTTAGCACTTGCAGCGACACTATGTAATTTTAATAACCTCATTGTCTATGATGGTTCATGGACAGAATATGGAACACTAACCAATTAATAATGAAAACAATCGACTGGACAAGAGACGAACTTGTAGCTTATATTTTATTATTTGCTGCTAATTCAGATTTTAAAGAAAGTGAAGAAGAACGCAATTTAATTATCTCTAAAGTAGATCTGCAAACCTTTCAAGATATTCATGATGAATTTGATAGAGACAACGACTATCAAGGCATACAAAAAATTATGACAAGCTTAGAGCAGCATAATTATGACAAGGATGATATTGATATTTTAATGGAAGATATTAAAGTGCTATTTTTCTCTGATGGTGATTTTGACATTACAGAACAAAACATGCTAAAGTGCCTTAATAGACTGTTTAAAACATTGTAATGAAAAGGCTTTCTGTAGATTCAATTATCGCAAAGATAAAAGCAGAGGAAACCTTTTGTGCTGTTTCTGAAGATTATGCATTTACATTAAAAATTGATTCTTATGTACCTTATGCTTGTGCAGCTGTGCATGACGGACATCAGTTTAGAAAAGACCTTTGGAGTAACTGTTTACATACCGAATACGAACGTTGGTACGAAGAAGATCCTGAAACTAAAAAGATGGTTATTTCGCATCCTATTGTTTTAGCAGGTTGCGATTCTCGTTTTGAGTATGATTTAAATCGAACACCCGAAGAAGCTGTTTTTGAAACGGCTTGGGGAAAACAACTTTGGAAACAACCTTTAGCAGCAGCAGAAAAAGACAAAAGTTTAAACAAACATTCAAATTTTTATAAAGTTGTTAAGGCTTTAATTTCAAAATTAGAAGAAAAATTTGGAGTATGTGTTGTTTACGATATGCACAGTTATAATTGGCAACGTTGGGATAGAGAAGTGCCAACATGGAATTTAGGGACTTCTAATATAGATAACCATCGTTTTGGTAAAGAAGTTGAACGCTGGAGAGCTTATTTGGCTTCTATAGAATTACCACACAATATTAAGCAAACCGCCAAGGTTAATGATACGTTTCAAGGCAATGGTTATTTTCTAAAATATATTACTAATAACTTTAAGAATACTTTAGTTTTGGCAACCGAAATAGCAAAGGTGTATTGCGACGAATATCAGCAGGTTAATTACCCTGAAGTTGTTGCTGCTGTAGCGCAACAGTTACAAACACTTTTACCTAAACATGCTAACGAATTCTATAATACGTTTAAACACTAATGTCTCAGAAAAAAACTACTGAAGCTTTTCAAGATTTATTTGATATTGATTCTAATCTTAATCGTTTAGTTAGAAATATTGAACTCCTCAACTATATTAATCCACTTAACACGGTATCTGAGAAGAAAAAATTCTACTCTTCAAAATTTAATTATGAGCCTCAGTTTAAGTACCCTAAAATAAAATTTAACGGTTATAAACTGCATCGTTTATTCTTTTCACAACGTTTAGAACGCATAGAAGATGATGATATTAGACAATTGTACGAAGATATTATCTACGAATATTCAGGCTTAATAGAATGTATTGAAACTATTGGGCAAGGCCGAAAATTTTATTTTAATAGTTTAAAAAGCTTTGGAACTCCTACCGAAAAGGATATAGAGAATGCTAAATTTATTTTGCGTTTTGACGATTCGGAATTTGATGAGCAAATGCTTGCTAAATATAGTGCAAGTGAAGCCAAAGATTATTTTGATGAATTTTCTAAACGTTACGATTTTAAGTACAACATTAAGATTTCTAATCATCTTTCTGCTGCTGCAATGGTACTGAATAATACGCAGACTTTGGTATTGCGTAAAAGTCATAAGTACAGTGAAAATCAGCTCAAAGTACTAGCAAATCATGAGATTGGAGTGCATTTAGTAACAACTTTTAATGGCTTATCGCATCCTTTAAAAGTGTTTTCTAATGGTTTTCCTAATAATGTAGAAACACAAGAAGGTTTGGCTGTGTATGCTGAATTTATGAGTGGCTGTCTTACTATTGAACGGTTAAAAGAATTAGCATTTAGAGTCATTGCTGTTGATAGTTTAAATAAAGGCTACGCCTTTTCGGATACGTTTCACCTATTGCATAATCAGCATAAATTAAATAGAGATAAAGCATTTGGCATTACTTTACGTGTGCATAGAGGTGGAGGATTTACTAAAGATCACCTGTATTTATCTGGTTTGCGAAACGTCTATAAATATGCTCAAAATGGTAACGACTTAGGGGTGTTATTAACAGGGAAAGTGAGTCAGGATTACATACCAACCATTAAAAAGATGAAGCAGCTTGATTTGGCTTTGGCACCAAAATATTATACAGATGCTTATGTGGCAAATGATAATAAGAATCCAAATTTAGATTTTATATTGAAGAGTTTGAAGTAATAAAATTTACTGCAAATAATTGTCTGCTGGAAGAATTTCAATACAGTTTGAAGGTTGCATAGCCTCTAATTTATAATCGCCAATCCTTACTCTTACCAATCGCAACGTTGGAAAACCAACTTTTGCTGTCATTTTACGAACTTGTCTAAATTTACCTTCGGATAAAGTAATGGAGAGCCATGATGTTGGTCCATGACGTTCGTCTCTAACAAAACGCGGAACAATGTGCGAAATATCATTTAAAACTTGAGCATTGCATGGTTTTGTTTTATACGCTTTACCTTCAACAGAAATCTCTATTCCTTTTTGAAGTTCTAAGATAGCTTCTGGTGTAACTAAACCGTCAACCATTACGTGGTATTCTTTTTCAATTTTAGAACTGGTTATATAATTGCTAAACTTTCCGTCTGTAGTTAAAAGCAATAAGCCTTCAGATTTTTCGTCTAAACGTCCAACAGCCATAACCTTGTCTGTAAAATCATACAACTCATTTAAAAGTTTTTTGTTTCGCCTTTTAGTTTGATGATTAACAAATTGACTTAAATAGCCATAAGGTTTGTATATTTTAAAATAATGATGTGTGATAATGGTTTAGGTTTTAGAGTTGCGTTTTACAACTATAATGATTAAGACAATTAAAAGTATAACTATTATTGGTAAGATTAGAAATAGAAATAAATTTTTTATAAAACTTGTGGCGAGTTCTGACGAGTTAATATTCTTTTTACCATTAGCATAGGAAGCAACATAGCTTTTTGGAATATATATGTAATACGATAGCTTACTTTCTAATGTTTTAATATCTCTATAATATTGGGCGTAATTTTCAGGCGACACATAATCATTTTGATTTTTGTAGTAAGACATTAAATTTAATTCTCTAGAAGAAGGGTTGTAGTTTCCTTCAAATTCATAATAAAAATCTTTAGAATAAATGTTGTAATCTATTGGTGATATATTCCAAGCTTCGGGTAGTTTTACATTTATAGTATGACGTTTAGCTATTGGGTAATATAAAGCCAACTCCTTGGTTTTGCTTTGTTCTGTTGGTAATACTAAAATATCACTTATTGTTGTTGGAGTAAACGTAACACCAATATTATCATCATCAGCTAAGACCTCTTCCCAAATATCTTCTAGTTTATAGTGCTCATAAATAGTTATTTCGTTGTTAAGGCTATCATCTTTGATTATTGGAGCTTCAATAACCTCAACGTTTTCGTAATAATTAGAGTAATAAGCTTTAAAGTCTTTTTTTATACTAGAGGTGCTACTGTTTTTGTAATAATTACGCATCTTATCAGCTTCATACTCATTGTAAATAGTTTTTACCTTTAATGTTGCTCCTTTGCCAACAGCTTCAAGATAAAACTCATCGTAAACCTCAATAAGATTATTACTAAAGCTCTGAATCTTTTCTAAATCATTAGTCTCCTCACTGATAACTAGACCATATTCATAATTTGGAAAGTATATGTTATCATAGCGTCCTTTTTGATTTGTAATTGTTGGATCGTAATAAATTTCACGTCCCGATTTATCAATAACTTTGACCACCACATGATCAAAAACCTTTGGGCTAGGGAGAATTTTAGGTAGATTTTTGCCAAATGTTGTACTTACTAACATAGGATAAGCTTCTATATGCATTGCCCTTAGCATTGTTACCATTAATAAGGTTTTATCTTTGCAATCACCAAAACGTTGATTAAAAACTTTATTAGGTGAAAAAGGCTTATAACTGCCAATACCATCTTCCAAGCCTAAGTATCTTATTTCGTTTTGTACAAATTCTAAAGTAGTAATAATCTGCTCGTGTTCCATTGCCTTATTGGATAGTATAGCATCAATTTTAGCCTTTAATTCTGTAGATATTTTATCGTTGACATTGTAAATGTCTATTCCCCAATCAATGACATTTTTCCAGTTCTGATAATTAGAAACAATTAAATATTGATGTTCTATTAGCCAAATTGGAGCTTCATTATCAAAATTAACACTATTTACCTTTTCAGAAAACCAGAGATAATCTTTAAGCCCATTTGAGGTGGTATAACGAGGTTTTAAATCAGAGTTAAATAATTTGTACTCTAAATTTGTATTAGATAATAGCCTTAAGCTTGAAGTATTTATATAAACATAATCGTTTAATGAAAAAATGCCAGAAAAATTTCCGTTATGTATAGGGTTAAAGCCTGATATGGTATAACTATAGTCTAAAATATCATCTTTTCTAATGTCAGAAAGATTAATCATTGCTGTTAATCTGCCATCATAAATATAACTCTCAGAACTAGATTCTCGTCTAATAACCTGAAAGTTATTGATATCTAGCTTATTTATTACGTCTCCATTTCTAATAACATCAATATTATGGAACGTAATAGTTTGATAAGTTGGATCATAAATTTCTGCAATTTCAGCAACGTCTTGAATGCCTAAATTATCTGTAATTTTCTTTACAACTCTATTGTAATGTTTTTGTTTAGGTACATGTATTTGTTCATCTGATAATAGAACCACATAACCGTAATCTATCTCATCTGAGGCAATATCTATTGTTGTAGTATAATTTTGTTTTAAAACCCAATTAGGAGTATCAGAAGTTTTTATTTGGGCAATTACAGTGAATGAAATAAACGTAAAAATTAGACATGCTAAAAATTTAAAGGAAGCCATTGCAAAGAAATTTATAAGTAGAATAGTTTAATAAACTAGTAATATACAGAAAGTAAAGTGAATATTTTACCACCATGTAATAAAACATTTTTGAAGCTCATTTTCACTTTTTATCCAGCATAATGGAGAGCGTTTATTTTTAATATGAATTTGAATCTCATGTTTAGCATCTTCAAACTCTAACCAATTTACAGTTGGTTTAGGTAAACATAGCCATTCTAGTTTTTGGGGAATATAAAATTGAAAGTCTTTTAATTTGGTAATGTTTTCAATATTTAAATACCAACCAGTAATACATTCTGAATTTAAGGGAGCAACATTAATATCTTGGTATTCGTAAGGCAAAAATAGTTGTGCTTTAAAACAAACCTTTTGTGTAATAGAATTGATAAGAAAAGGATAATGTTTTAACGCATCTTTTGTTTTAGAATGATAGAGTAGTGGTAACTGTTTTTCTTTTAACTTATTTAGCTTATAAACTAGAGCATCGCTTTGGTTAGGGCCTACCCAATTGGAAAGTGAGTTAACATTGTTTTTTTTAGAATCGTATAAATAGAATTTATAAATTATTTCAAGATGAATAGGTTTTTTAGCCTGTAAAAACAATAGGTCTAATTCTCCAATAGTAATTTTATTATTCTTGATTTGTAAGTTCTCTTCGAGAATAGTTATATCAGCTTGATGCTTTAGCTGAAATACTACAAAATGTTCTACCCATTTACCCAAACGTATCTTTTTAACTTCGGACTCTTGTGTAAATTGAATTTCTGTAGCTTCTGGACAAAATTGTTCAAAGTTATAGACTTCAGAAGCCTTCCATAGGCATGGTGTGTGTTGAAAGCCTTTAAATAATTCTTGAAAATTTATACTGCTGTCCAATGCGTAGTTTTATGGGTCATAAAAAAAATAAAGCGCACTTAAAAAATAAGTACGCTCTATAAAAGTAGCTTTTATTTATTAAGTACGCTTAATTAATTATTAATTTTTGAGTACGTTTTTTATTAGCGTTAGAAATAAGCTTTATAATATAAATTCCTGTAGTTAGATGATCTACGTCTATAGATTGTATCGTAGTACTGCTATCTAAGGTATTATTCATTAATACTCTTCCGTTAAGATCGTATAATGCAAAGCGTGTTTGTGTTTGTAATTGTCCTTCAATAACTATTGCTTTTTCATTTGGCTTTTTATAAATACTTAAACGGTCTAAATTTTGTTGCTCTAAGCTAAGTGCATTTGCTTCTAATCTTAAATAAAAACGACCAACACCTGAGATATCACTTAAAGCAGTAAAAGTATAATCGTGATCAGACAATAACGTAAATGTATTGGTTAGTGTGTCTTCTAAATAAACTTCAGTTGCATTAGGAAGTGTAGACTCAGACAATGACACTGTGATTTCTTGCCCTTGCAAGGCGTTAATGCCTAAAGCAATAGTAGTATTATTAATGTCGCTAGTTCCTAAAGCTTGAATAGCCATAAATGCCCCCGTATTATCTTCAACTAATTTAGAATAGATTGAAAACTCTGGAGCAACATCTTGAAATAAAGCGGCATCATAACCAGGGTCTAAACCTAATGTTGCATTTTCATTAAAGTGAATAGCTGTATTAAACGTGTCTAATGCGTTGTTATTTATTTGAATTTTAATATAGCCGCCATTTGATGAGTCTGTTGTATTACGTCCTAAAATAAAATCATCTGTAGCACCTGTTGTTCGCATTGCAGGTGTAAATGATATGGTTTCGTTACTTGACTTACTTTTTACAAAGAAACCTTGACCTGGAGCAATTAATTGCCCAGAGTTTAAATGGTTTAAAATAGTCCATCCATTGGAAGCATCACCATCAAAACCATATATCGCTTGATAGGCTCCAGAATCTAACTTTGTTTTGTTGAGATCAAAGAATGTTATAAAATCTATATAAGAAGGGTAAGGGTTTCCTATTAAATTCCAACCGTTATAAGAGCCTGCAGATTCTGTAATTGGTATTGTAAAACCAGTTGTTTCTACTTCACCAGTAAAAGTCACCGTAGTACCACTTACTCCATCTTCTGAAGCATCTCTTGCAGCTCTATAGCCTACACCTTTATCTAAGGTTGTAGCAGCATTAGCTGTAGTTGAATAAATTTCATAAGATCCAGCCAGTTCATTAAATGGTCCAAATAATTTCTGAGCTGTATTTCCTGGGTTTTCATAAAGGTTAGGATTTGCTGTAGCAAAATCTCCAAAATTCTGACCTGTAAAAGGAGATGATATTAAGTCATTACCTGTTGAGCCATTACTAAAGGCATTTATATGGCGTTTGTAAGAGACGTTACCTGTACTGGATCCTTCTATTATTAAACTTGAATATTTAGTAGAAATAGATTCTAAAATTAAATTTCCATTGTTAACCAAATCTCCTTTTATGGTTAAACTAGCTCCTTCCTTAATAATTACCGTAGCACCACTTTGTATTTCTAAGTCATTAACCTCAACGTTTTGGTCTGCGTCAATAATATAAGTGCCATCTGCAATAATAGTATGTTTAGTTCCCGAATATTCATCAGGACCATCACTATAGATCCATGATCCATCGCAATATAATATAGTATTAGCAGGTATGGTTACTCCACAACTATTGCCTGGAGATAAATACTGAATTAAGGTTGCTTTAGTTGTTGTTGCACTGTCATTGTTGCTATTTGCAACACCACCTCTTCCTCTTAAATGAATGCTCACTAGATCATTAGTGCCGTCACTATAAACTTGTACCCTTAATGCATCTGCTTCTATGGGATTAAAAGTAGGTCCGCCCCATTCAAAAATTCCATCGTCAATCCAACCACCTTGACCTTGAGCAAGTGTCGTCCAAACTCCATCTTTCCTATAACTTATAATCCACATAGAATCTGCTTGATCTTGGTTAGAATAAGAACCTCCCAGTGTTATATAATTCATGTATTTTACATTTGGCCAATTCACTTGCCATTTAAAACCTTCACTTGCTGTTGGTTTTCCTAAATTTTCTCCAAAACTAACACCATATTCGTTGTATGCAGTAACTGTTTTATAATTATCAGTAACTGGATCATATAATATATCTCCAGGTACTCCTCTACCATTAGTTGAAGAGCCATACAATATAGCTTCTGGAAGTAATGCTAAGTTTGAATTATCATCAGGACTATTATCAGGAATACCATCTAAGCTACAACGACTTGGTGCTTCAAAAGCTCTTTCTGCGGTATAATTACATGCTTCTTCTGTAAAATTAGCTATTATATCTACATCTAATCCATCTGCTGCTAAACCCGTAAGTGTTACAGTTTGTGGACTTGTACCAATAGGGAATGATTGCCCATTTACCATTAAAGAACCTGATGCAGGTGGAGAAACATATTCTACAATCAAGTCTTGAGAATACGTGTCATCAATATCATTACATATAGTTTGAGTACCAACAGTTACATTTGTAATTGGACAATTTGCATTATAAAAGACAACCAATTTAGGAGAATTGTTTACCGATCCATTTCTAGATTCTGCGACACGTCTACCAGAACCAGAAACAATAAACGTTACTGCATTTCCTACTTCCCAGCCTGGTTGGGTTATAATTTCCGTAATAATAGATTGAAGATAAGGTGAACGTTGTTTGTAGCCTTTTTCTCCAGTACTATTCCATGCTTCAACGTTAGTCCAAGCTTCTGAATTAGAGGTTAATGATCTTGATGAAATATTGTAAGAGCTTGAGTTAAAGCCATTACTATCGTCTGCTAATTCCCCATGGAAAGTTAGATTTGTCACGTCAGAACTTACCTCAGCAGCTTGAAATTGAATGTATGCTCGATGAATTGTTGCTCCTTTAGGAATACTAATATTATTAAACCTAAGACCAATAATTTGGTCATAATTAGTTGCGTTATCAGTATCGGTCACAAATTCTAAATCAGTACTAGTATAGCTTACAGCTCCAGTTGAAATAAACTCTTCTGCATCATCTCCTGAGGCAACAATAGTATAGGTTTCATTTGTTGTAGTTAATTCATCAACTCCAATACAATTACAATTACCATCTTCTTCGTCATTTATTGTAGTGGGATCATTATCATCACAGACAACACCTCTTGGTGGGCAATTAACATCTGGTGCATTAGATATTGTTACAACAGCACCTGTTGAAGGTGAAAAAACATTTAAGTTAGCTGGTAGTGTAAATGGATCTGTGTTAGAAACTGATCCAACCGAACTAGCATTACTTACGTCGATTGTTCTTAATTCTATTTTAAGGGCATCTACAAATACGAGTTTAAACTGATTAAATGATCCAGAGCTTCTAGTCCATGTTTTAACGTCATCAGCTGGTCTTAATGGCGCTCCCCAACAGCCTTCACCAGTGTATACTGTACCATTGATTTGTTCTATAACAAAACCTTCATCATTTCCAGAATTAGCTGAAGGTTTAACAGGCCAAGTTGTTTTAGCAACATGAGAATCACAATCAATAACCAAGCGTACACCTTCATCATAAAAAAGTTGAGCCCAAGCATCATATTGATTGTTGTTTTCAGATTTCCATGCAGCATGTGGACGCATGGGTTTATGATACTGAGCCATTTTCCATTTCAAATTAGGAGAAGCTGTAGATAGGTCATTTTCTAACCATGTTTTTTGATCACCTAAAACTGAAATTTCGGAATTTAAGGTGTAAGCTTTTATTAAATCATTACCAAATGTTACAGAATAATAAGAATCAGCATTAGGTGTGTCAAATAATTTATAAATAGTTTCAGAATCTGTTTCGTGATTTCCTCTAGCAGGTATAATTGGAAACATTCTTCCATCACTTGCTATAGTTGATTGCCAATCGTCAAACCATTCTTGCCATTCAATAGAGCTATTAGTATCTGTCATGTCTCCTGCAAAAAATATACCGTGTGGTTTTAATTTAGATACTAAAAGATTGGCATCTTGTCTAGGTGTTCTATTGTTTCTAGAATCACCACCAGCAATAAAAGATAAACGGCTAAGATCGTCTGGTGCGGTTCTGAACCAAAAACGTTGACTTGTGCCATCACTATCATTAATAACAAAATAATAGTTGGTATTCGGTGTTAAGCCTGTAAGTCTTGCAAAGCGATTATCCATTCCTTTGAAAGAAACGGTTCTATCAACGGTTTTGGTATAGGCGTATAATGTATGGTCTGTACCATGATCCATTGTATCATAATAAACAACTGGTGAAGTGCCTGATATCTGATTCCAACCAATGGTAATTGTAGTGGATGGATCATCCATTATCATGATACGATACTTGTCATTGTTAGCAAAACTTAAAGAAATACTTAATAAAAGTAGTAAGTAGGTTAAATGTGCTTTATATTTCATGCTACTTGTCTTTTATGGTTTGTTTTATTCATTTCAAGTAAAAGAACTATTAAGGGGATAATTCCATGTGCCAATCTATAAATTGTTAGATAGGCAGAACCATGAATTGAACTTGATATAAAATCTATATTAAAACCAGATACTATTCTGGCAAATGCTGTTGCAAAGCCCCAAATTATCATATACCATAATGCATATTTAGATAATTTTGGCACAAATACTAATAGGGCACATAACACATCTAAAAAACCAACAATAAATAGAAATAGCGTGGCCTGTGTTTCATTAACACCTAAGATAATAATCGTCATGTCTATAAAATGTCCAGGACGATATGGTATACCCATTGCCATAAACCCATGAGGAATAAAAGTAAATGCTATAGCAATTTTTAATCCATTGATTAATTTTTTGTTATTTGAGTCCATTTTAATATTACGCCACAATAAAAATGGTGCAGATAATTGAATGCTCATTTCAAAAAGTTGTAGAAAATCATAATTTTTATCCTTAACCATACAAATTCCAAGTAAGAATAATAAAAAGAAACCTAGACCTATAATGAAACGCTTTAGTTTTAACCATTTTATTTGATGCCAAAGTAAACTGACCAAAGCGGCAATTAAGAAGATTAAACTATTAAATTTAGTGAATCCTTCTATCCAATTATTTACAGTTTTACTTGTTGCATAATCATACCAAGAATAATTAAAAATACCTTCTACAATAGGCGTTAATAGACTTTCATCCCAAAGTATAGCTCGGTAGGGACCACCAAAAAAAAACAATTGATATGCTCTACCTATAAAAACGGTAAAAGCACATAGCTTAACGAGCGATATTAATTTGAATTTATTCATTTAGAGCGCTTAAAATTAATCATTTTCTTACCAAAGATATTTTATAATCGATTAATTGAATATATATCCTTTGAATTGGATATTATTAATCAACTAATGCTTGTAAAACCATATAAATAGCACAAAGTATGATTGAAAATTATAGAAAGTTTTCTAATATTTAGAGTCATAAAATCTAATAAAGTCACTGTTAGATTTGTTAAAGTTTAAGATGTTTTACATACAATCTGTTCTTTAAAGACTTTATTGAATTTTTTGAAGACTAGAAGTAGCGTTTTTTAACGATAAGGATATGAGTAGAAATAAGTTTATAAGTATTGCAATCAAAATAACTTTTATATTATTTTGATTGCAGTTAATTGTTTTATTTATTGGTTTTTAAAGCTTGTCACTTCTTGCAATTGTTTTAATTTATTTTATCCTATTCAAAGCATTGTAGTATCGGTTTGCAATGCATAACGTTAATTACCTTACTTATCAAAGTTTATCTATAATAACTTTGACTAGTTCCTCTTGTACAGGCACAATTACTTATGCCTTGTAAAAAGTCTAACCCAATAGTAACCATATGAGTCCCTGTATTAAATCCAGACAAATCGTTTAATGTTAATTGATATGAGTAAGCAAAAAAGAATTTGTTAAATGTAATTCCGCCCATTGGGCCTAAATTTAAGGGTTTAAAAAATTGATCATTTAAAAAACGGTAAGACCCTCCTACAAAATAGTAATCTCCTTTACGATTGAATTTTCTGTATTTGAAATTGACATCTGTACTAGAACGTTTGTCACTATCAAACATTTGATAAAAAACTGAAGGTTCAAACTCAACATCTTTGTTTTGTTTACTTTTTATAACTAGTCCAGTGTATAGCTGATAATTTAATAACTGAATTGGCTCTACACCTTCATAATTGTCAATATCTTTTTTCATGATGTTATTAGCATTCAAACTCACATAAAATGCCTTCCATCTGTATAAAATACCAGCATCAAAGTTATTGTTTGTAATACCTCTGTCATTGGTGATTGCTGGGTCTAATATTGGAATATCATAGGTGGTATTAAAATCTTCAATAGCAACTCTAAAGTTATTTATGTTATAAGATAACCCAAAAGACAAATATTGTTTAGACTTATAATCTAAAGTTAAATGATGAGCAAAAGAAAACTTAACACCTTTTTGAATTGTATTTCCATTTCTATCATTGTATGCCGATATACCAATACCAGATCTGTCTCCAATTCTAAAATCGGCATAAATAGATTGATTATCTGGTGCATTTTTTATACCAACCCATTGTGTTAGTCCATTGGCCCTTATTTTTAGATTATCTCCAATACCTGCATATGTAGGTGAAATTACAAAGTCGTTATCTGCTAAGTACTGTGTAAATACAGGTAAATTTAATTCTTGGCCATAACTCTTAGCAAAGACCAAAAAAAGAATATATAGTGTGATTTTTTTCATAATGTTATCTCTTTAAATGTTCTTGGCTGTTATCTATATAGTGTAAAATGTCCTACAAATTCCTTATTGTATGTGGAGTCATTTGTTCTAACAACAAACCAATAATCTCCCATAGGCAAATCTCTACCATTATATTTTCCATCCCAAACCTCGCCAACTCTGTAAGTCGCGACTTTACGTCCATATCGATCAAAAATATCGAAGGTTAGGTTAGGGTAGTTTTGTGTACAACCAGGTGCCCAAGTATCATATTCTCCATCGCCATTTGGAGTAAACCAATTAGGAATACAAATGTCTTCAAACTCTAATTGAATTTGTGCTGTTGCATAACAACCTGCACTGTCTGTAACCGTTACCGTATATAATCCAGATTCTGTGATCATATAAGAGTTTTCAGATCCATAATCTTCACCATTCAAAGTAAATTGGTAGTCTCCTTCACCACCAGAGGCAGTTGCAGTAAACTGATTAAGTTCTCCCTCTGTTAAGGTTAAGCTTATAGGCTCTGCCATGTCTATATCAAAGAGATCAGTAGCCTGAACACAACTATTAGTATGTTGTACTTCTATGTAATGACCTGTTCCTACTGGTACATTGTAAAAAATATTACTGGCTTGAAAAGGGCCTCCATTTAATGAATAATCAAGTTGTGTAAGATCTTCTATAGAAGCATCAACAGTAACTGTTACTATATTTCCTTGCAGATTATCTTCACAGATATATTCAATAGTTATTTCTGGTAAAATACTCACAGATTCTGGAAATGTA
This sequence comes from Winogradskyella sp. ECml5-4, assembly GCF_036903175.1. Classification (NCBI taxonomy): domain Bacteria; kingdom Pseudomonadati; phylum Bacteroidota; class Flavobacteriia; order Flavobacteriales; family Flavobacteriaceae; genus Winogradskyella; species Winogradskyella sp. ECml5-4. Next base: position 35,430 of record NZ_JAYJLF010000008.1, read on the forward strand.
ATATTCCATTCAGATTCACATCCTTCGGCATCTCTTACAAATACAATATGATCTCCACCAACTAAGTTTGTAAAATCAAATTCCGTTTGTACTGCACTACCTGTAGTGTAAACACCATTATAATCATCTAAACTCACACTATAAGGAAGTGTACCTCCTGAAATGGCAATACTAAATTCTCCATCTTCATATCCGGTGCAAACTTCAGGGAAGAACGAGTCTGCTACAATACTTAATATAACTGGGTTTGGTTCTGTTATAGTAAAATCGAAAGTTAAGTAACAACCTAATTGATCTTGTACAATAATGTTATAATCTCCAGGCGCTAAATTCTCGAAGGTATTAGTTTCAAAAAATTGATTGAGTTGTGGTGAAATAGCATATTTAATAATTCCAGTTCCACCAGAAGCGGTGATTTCAACAGAACCATTATTATTTCCTGCACAGCTTACATTGTTAACTACAATACTAGCATCAAGTGGTGCATCTGGTTCTGTGATACTAATAGGAGCAGAAGTTGCATTACAATCACCACTCTCTACAAGAACAACATAATCACCTGCATAAAGTTCTGTAAAAAAACCAGGACTATTTTCTGTAGCAATTACTGGATTGCCTAAATTATCTCGAAGCGTATAGGTGTAATTTCCTAATCCACCTACTGCTGTAGCTATAATTGTTCCGTTATTATCACCAGCACAATTAATAGTTGGGTTAGTAGACTCTAAGGTAACTTCTAATGTTGGTAATGGATCTACGGTGATTTCATTAGATACGTTAGTAACACAACCATTGGCATCTCTTACATAATAAGCATACGTACCATCAGGAACTGAGAATGTTGTCGATGTTGAAAATGTTCCTATAATAGGTGTAAACGAAGGGTTTTCGCTATAGGAATATAAACCTGTTCCACCAGTTGCACTTAATGTTAATGTAGATTCTGTTAAACATGTTTGTGTTGTTGTTCTTACCAAACTAGCTTCAATTGGTGCTGGCTCAGTAATCACAATATTAACAGATGTAAATTCACAATCATAACCATCAGTAATTCTAACAAAATAGGTTCCAGGCCCTAAGTTTTCAAATACATTAGAGGTTTGCGGACCAGAAACACTAGGTGTTGGTAAAACGGTATTTAATGTATAAGTATAATTTGTGCCTTGTCCGCCAGTAACATTACTAATAGTAATACTCGCATCTTGATCTCCAAAACAAGATAGTACTGTTGTACTTGGAGTAAATGTTGCAGTAATTGGATCAGGTGTTTCTAAAGTTATAGTTTCAGAAACAATACAACCGCCAGCATCTCTAACATTTACGATATAAGTTCCAGCAGATAATCCACTAAATGAACCATTGTTAGAATAAGCTACAGTTGCAGCTCCTGTTAGTTCATATTCATAATCTCCCCAACCACCGGTAGCAATAGCTGTTATGGTACCTTCATTATCATTACATGTTACATTTGAAGTTTCAGAAACGCTTAATGTCATAGCTTCTAAAGGAGACGCAATAATGACACTAGATGTTGCAGAACAGAACGGGATATCTGTTTCAGTAATAACCACAGAAAATGTTCCTGCTTCCATTCCTGTTATTATTTCAGGATTGGTAGATGTGTTTGCATTTACAATTCCTGTTACGGAAGTACCTAGACTATCAAAGACCTCATAAGTATATGCTCCGGTGTAATTAGCTATATTAATTTCAAATGAACCAGAGTTATCTCCAAAACAAGTAATAGCATTTGGAGTCAGACTAAGTGTAGGAAGTATAGCTTCTGCAACTGAAATAGATACCTCTTCAGTACAAGTTGTTACAGTGTCTGTAATTGTAATTGTATACATTCCTGAAGGGACTCCAGAAAATACATCTCCTGCAAAACTAAGTGAAGCAGGATTAGGTGAAATGCTATAGGTATAAGATCCAGATCCACCTATAGTGGTCATGGTAATTTCACCATCATCATCATTACATGTTGGTAAAGCTGTTACCTCTGGTATAATAGTAATAGGTGCAACTACGTCTACTGAAACTGTGTTACCACAGCCATTAACATCATTAATTGTTATAGTATGTGTACCTGAATATAAATTTGAAAGTGTAAATGGAAATGTTTGAGTTTGAAATGCACCACCATCAATACTCACACTGTAAGGAGGTGTACCTACAGTATCTAATGTTACGTCAATTTCATAAGCACCTTCCGCTACTGTACATTGATTATTTAAAGTTGCAGAAATAGCAGGTGTAGGATCTGTATCTATGACTAAAACAGGACTCGTAACGATACAGTTATATGCATCCTTAACATGAACGTAATAACTTCCGGCATCATTATTAAATGTACTTGAACTATTCCATGCTGCGTCTGTAACAAGTGGAGGAGTAGCAGTTGTTGTAATCTGATATTGATAAGGAGGTGTTCCGTTTGAAGCTATAGCGCTTATGACACCAGAATTAGGTTCACAATTCGCATTCTGATCAACTGAAGCTGCTAATTCTAATAGAAATGCAGATTCGGTAATATTAAATGGAGCCGTTACAATACCGCAACCAGCGTTAGGTCCTGATGTTTCACGGATTGAAACAAAGTAATTTCCGAATGGGAGCGGACCAAACTCTAATATATTTAATGAACCATTTGCTGGTAATGCAGCAGAACCACTGATTCCAGTTGTTGTTAAACTTAAAGAGTCAAAGATTTCATAGGTGATAGAGACAGGACTTCCATAAGAACTGTTTACAGTAAATGAAACGTTACCATCAGCACTTCCAGTACATGTAATATTGTTAGAACTAACCGCTGTAGCTGTTAATGTAGAGTTTGTAGGAATTGGAATTGTTGCTGGCTCATAATAACTACAGAATGTAGAGGCATCATAAACTATAAATGTATATACCACGCCAGGTATTAAATCTGTAAATGTCGCAGATTCACTACCAGGAGTATCTTCACTTAACCATGTTCCAGCAGGATATACAGTACTAGGACCTTCATAAATACTGAAGAAAAATGGTCCAGCACTTGTAAGAGATGATCCAATACTAACTTCAGCTTCTCCACCTGTAGCACAATCAAATGATGGTAAAATATTAATGTCTAAATCTGTTGGAGGTGATGCTACTAATACATCTTGAACTAAAATAGAACAACCATTAGCATCAACCACATTAATTTGATAAAGTCCAAAATCAACCACATCAAAACTAACTGATGTTGATCCTGTAGTGTTTAATTCAGAATTTGAATAACCATTAGTACCCGTAACAAAATAATTGTATGGAGGTATTCCGCCTGTAACTGAGTTTACAATTACTGATCCTTGAGAAATTCCACCAGAGCCACATGTAATATCAACAGCATCATAATCTATAGTTATAGCATCTGGTTCGTTAATCACTACAGTTTCAGTTGCTGTACACATTTTTGAATCTGTAACAGTTACAGTATATGTTCCTGCAGGTAAGCTAGAGGTTTGTGTACCGTAATCGTTTCCTATGCTATCACTCACATTAATTACAAATGGAGGGGTTCCTACAGTTGTATCAATAGTAACATCAATAGCTCCGTTAGTGTCTCCATGGCATAAAATCTCTTGTGTTTGCACTACTAAACTTAGAGCTGGTAATGATACGGGAGTAACAGTAATTACTGAGGACTCAGCTGTACAACCATTCGCATCTGTAATTTGAAGTTGATAGGTTCCAGCAGTTGCAGCGCTGTATGTAAATGGTGTTCCAGTTGTGCCTAAATCGGTATAAGCAGCTCCGTTTATAGATACAGCATATGTGTAAGGTGCGGCCCCAGTAACAGTTCCTGTTAATATAGCATCTGGCGAAGCAGCACAATCTAAATCCTTTGTTAACACCACAGATAATGTTGGAGATGGAGTAGGAACAATGGTATATGATTCACTATACACACAATCATTTTCATCTTTTACTTGAAAAGTATAAGTTCCTGGTTCTAAACCTGAAAAATCAGTAGAGGTTTGGTAAGCTGTCACTGCAGAAGCAGGTGCTGTAATTTGATATTCTAATATGCCTACACCACCAGTTGTTCCTGTAATAGAAATGGTAGCCGTATTAGATGGACATGATACAGGACTATTACTAAACGTTAAATCGGTTGGTGGGTTTAATTCTTCGACTGTAATTTCATCCATTGCAGATGCACATCCTGTAACATCCATTACAATGACAGTATACGTTCCTGCAGTTAAATTACTGAAATTAGCATTATTTTGAAATGTTACACCATCAATACTATAAGTGTAAGGTGCTTGTCCACCTGTAACTCCTGTAACCGTAATGGTTCCATTTGAAAGACAAGTGTAAGGTGCCGATAAATCTACAGTACCAGTAATAGCTGCTGCAGAATCAATAGAAACGGTTTGTGGACTCGATTCACAAACATCAGTACCAGAAGTGTATTCTACAACAACATCATAATTCCCGATAGATAATCCTGAAAATACATTTGAATTAACGAATGTAGCTCCACCATCAATACTATAAGCAATACTACTGCCATTAGCATTACTAACATTGATTGTTATTGCACCAGTACCATCAGAACCAGCACATGCAATATCTGTCGTATCTACAGTAAAATCTGGTCCAGATATAGCCTCTACGCTTATAGTCACATCTGTACTACAGTTATTAGAATCTGTAACAACTATGTTATAAACTCCTGCAGAACTTACAGGTATTTGTGGTGTCGATTGAAATTCAGTAGCACCATTTACAAAGTAATAATAAGGAGGTGTTCCACCTACAGGATAAACGGTTAGTTCACCATCAGAACAATTTAAAGGACTAGTTAAAGCCACTGTAGCTGTTAATATAGGTGGTTCAATAATAGTGATATCTTCAGTAAATAAACAACCGTTTTCAGATTCGATAGTTGCAGTATAAGTTCCAGGGTTTAAATTTTGGAATGTATAAGTATTGTCAATAATAGGCCCAACAGTATTTACAATTGTAGCACCTTGAGAAAGCGTAAATGAGTATTGTGGATCTACATCATTTGCAGATAAATGCACACTTCCTTTATCATCATGACAAAGCGGTTGTGTAACTGTTGTAGAGCCTGTAAATTCACGATCTCTAATTTGAACTTCAGGAACTGTAAATACACATGGGTTTGTTGAAACTCCTATTTGTCTTACATAAACTGTGTAAGTTCCAGGAGTGTCTACAGAAAATACATTACTTGTTTGAAAGTTTGTTCCATCTATACTGTATTCATAACCAGAAGGCACATTATTTACGGTAATGCTTCCGTTTGTATTACAAATAATATCAGATGATACCACTGTAGGGTTTAATATATTTTCGTAAACATTGAAATAGAACTGAACAAAACAACCACCAGGATAATTAATAGTAATTCGATATTGTCCGGCTGTATCAACTACAAATCCAGATTCACTAGGTATTGCATTCCATGTACACGCTGGGTTTTCATTGGCACAGTCAGAATCTGAAACGGCATCACAGCTTGTTTCATCAAGTACTTCCCAAATAATAGAGGTAGAATCGGATACGTTAGTTTGAATAATTCTTGTGTCATCTGCACCACATAAGAATATATTAGGTAATAATTTCCCGTCATTAGGACAAACTACAACTTCATCAGCGTAAGGAATAGCAGGGTTTGTTGTGTTAGCTCCAAAAAGTTGCACATTAAATTCCTGTACAATTGACTGACATGGAGCAATTGCTGTATTGTAAGAGTAATAAGTACCAGATTCGGTAACTGTAATATTTTGTGACGTTCCAATAACAGGAACTCCTGTAGGACTTGTAGACCATGAATAAGAATCGTATCCATTTGCTGCAGTTAACTCTAAACTGTCTCCACAAAGAATTTCACTATACTCAAAAGTACAATCTAAATCAGCTAAAAAGTTAGTAGCTTGTGGTGTAATTAAACAGCCTGTATTACTACTTAAACTCGGGTCGTCTGTAATAGTAAAATCAGGATTTATAGTTCCTTGGTATGTTGCAAAAGCTTGATTATTAATGATGTTTGAACAAGCATCTTCTAACTGACCACAATCATCAACAACTTGTACTTCAATACGGATTTCATAAACAGGATCGTTTTCTTCAACAAGGGAATCGTCAATATCTAAAACAAGTTCTCTTGTTGTAGGATCATAACTATTAACTGTAACACCTGGAGGTAATACTAAATCTGTTGGATGATTATAAATAATATTTACAGGAAGTACATCTCTAATTGTAAAGTTTGTTGCATCATCATTTCCTGTATTTTGAAAACCGATGACATAATTTAAAGACGAACCTAAGCCAACAAGTTGTCCGCCTATATCATTACCTAAATCGTCCTCAACAACTTTTGTTAACACGATGTTTGGAGCGATAATTTCAATTGCAAAAGCACTAAAATAATAGTAGTAAATATCTAAATTACTTCCCAAGCTAATATTAGCAGAGGTCGCATTATTAGCAATAAGCGAATTTCCAGGATTTGGAATATTAATAATACCAGCATCAAAACCTAATGTATTAGAGCTATTAGGTATTCTATTGGTAAACAATTCGGAGGTATTAGTAACAGGATTAATATCTGAAACAGAACTATTGAAAAAGTTATTTCCAGGGCGTATTGTATTTCCAGCATTATTTGTAACACTGATTGTACTTCCATTAAGTTTTAAATAATCTCCTCTATAACTTCTATCTCCTTCAATAGTACTAAAGGCAAATTTTGCACGTACAGGACCTGTTGGTATGGTATTAAAACCACTTACAGGAAATGTTTCGTTAATAGAACTTGTAATCTTAGTAAATCCATCAAAAGAGGTAATATACTTACTAGGTAAAAGAGGGTCTTCATAAACAACAAATAAGGACCAACCTGCAGAAAGGCCTTCTGAATTTGGTTTTGGACCTACTAAAGTAGAAATATTTGCAACAGAATATGTGCCTTCTGGATCTGGCAAAGCTGTTAGCATATCTGTAACATCGTGATAATAGGCATATGTGTTTGATTGGTTATTGTTAGGTGCATTTTGATAGTAGATTTCTGTTCCTGTAATATCTACATAAGAACCACCAGGAACTTTGAATTTTACATCAGAAATTGGTTCATCTCCATCAACTACTGCACTCCAATATAAACCTGCATAAACTATAACATAACAGCTATCGTCACTTGGTACATCTAAATTGGCACTACTGGAGTTAAAAGTACTAGGATCTCCATCAATATCTACATATACTGCAGCATTTACTCCATCGTTGGTAGAGTTTCCGTTATAAGGATTTGAAACATGTAATCCCACATTACTGTTTCCTATTAAAAGGATATCTCCTTTAATGGCTTGATCATATCGCGGCGAGAATGACACAAGATTTTGAGCAAACATTTGCTGTCCCAAAATGAGGAATAAAGCAATTATAGCTATTCTAGAAAAAGTAGGTTTTTTCATGATGTTTTAGTTTTTGTCTTCACTTTTTCCTCGGGGCAAAGGCGAAAGCAAAGAGAGGCTTAACTCTTATTAATTTTCAATTTTAACTATTGACATTTTTCCATTATACGGTCTATTTCCTTTTGTTTTTAAGGCTTCATTAGCATCGCTTATGTTATCAAACTTGTCATAGAATATGTAATATTTACTGGTACTAACATCGTGGAAAAAATCGACATCAGATCTGCCAGAAGCTACTACGTTAGTCACAAATTCATTTCTTTGTTTTGTGTCACTATGTACAGCGATGATTAAATAATATCCGCTTTCAACATTATCAATATTTTTTAAAATTTTAATACTATTACCAAGGTCTTCACCAAAGTCAAAATCTTCAGCTTTTAAAGGTGTATCACTTAGTTTAGTTGTTTCTTTAATGTTTTTTAACATTGCTCTATCTTGGCTATATCTATCTTTTTCATTATTAAAAGCAGCACGTTTGATACGTCTTCTTTTTTCAAACTCTGTAGCAACTCTGATTGCTTCTAATTTTGTATCTAGTTTTGTTTTTACTTCCTTAGCTTTTAATTGTTCTGCTTTTAATCTTTTAATTTCCTTTTTGTAGAATAGGGTAACTTCGTCTAATGCAAAAGCACCATTTTCAACACGTTCTTCATAAAGCTTGTTTAATGCATCTATTTTTTCACTTCGTGTTTGAATTACATTTTCTAAGTCTGATTTAATAGCATTAAGTGCATTATTTTCTGCAGTAACACTTTTAAAAGGTTTAGGCTTTACTGTAATACCTTGATCGCTTAAGTCATTTTCTTCTTTTAAATCTTTAAGATCTTGATCTTTAATAGCAACAATATCATCAAACTGTTTTAATAATTCATTTTGAATAGCTTTAGAATTTTCAGTTGACTTTGCTATAGTTTGCATAGACTTAGCAAGAGTGTCTGTTGGATTTGAAATCGCATCATCTTTAGCCTGTTCGTCAGCTTCCTCTTGAGCTTTTTGTTCTGCTAATAGTTTTGCTTGTGCAGCAGCTTCCTCTTGAGCCTTTTGTTCTGCTAATAGTTTCGCTTTTGCAGCAGCTTCCTCTTGAGCTTTTTGTTCCGCCAATAATTTTGCTTGTGCAGCAGCTTCTTCTTGAGCTTTTTGTTCTGCCAATAGTTTTGCTTGTGCAGCAGCTTCCTCTTGAGCTTTTTGTTCTGCTAATAGTTTCGCTTGTGCAGCAGCTTCCTCTTGAGCTTTTTGTTCTGCCAATAGTTTTGCTTGTGCAGCAGCTTCTTCTTGAGCTTTTTGTTCAGCTAATAGTTTTGCTTGTGCAGCAGCTTCTTCTTGAGCTTTTTGTTCTGCTAAAAGTTTTGCTTGTGCAGCAGCTTCCTCTTGAGCCTTTTGTTCTGCTAATAGTTTCGCTTGTGCAGCAGCTTCCTCTTGAGCTTTTTGTTCAGCTAATAGTTTTGCTTGTGCAGCTGCTTCCTCTTGAGCTTTTTGTTCTGCTAATAGTTTTGCTTGTGCTTCTTGTTCTGCTTTTTTATCAGCTTCAATTTTATCAAGTTCAGCTTGAATTTCTACTAATTCTTTAGCTTTTTGTTCTTCTTCCGCTTTAGCTTTTGCCTTTTGTTCTGCAATTAATTTTGCTTGAGCATCAGATTCAGTTTTTGCTGTAGTTTTGCTAGTGGTTTTACGACTTGCTACTCTTGAATTGTTAGTTTTTGATATACGTCGTTTTTTCTTTCTGCCCGAAAGAATACCGCTCACTTCATCTTCGCGACTATAATCATAATAATTATTGTTTTTAAATCTATAAGCCAATGTGATTTCGTGTGAAGAACCAAATGTATTTAAGTCTCCAATGGCTTTCTCATAATTATATTCAATAGCTATCTGTGTTGTAATATTAAGTCCAACACCACCTGAAACACCATTAAGCGTGTTATAACCCGCTTGTGCCCAAATTCCTTTAGGAACTGTTACCATAGCAACAGCTGAAAGAATAGTTTCTTCTTTTTGAAATTCAGATCGTAATAATCCTGAAAATTTACTTTCATCAAAAAAACCTCTGCTATCCATATAGCCAGTATACATTATATGGGCTTGAATACCTTGCTGTGGGTTATCTTCTATAAGTTCTGAAGATTCAAAATTGTATAATGCTAAATTATTAATGGACAGTCCAAAATCTAAAAATTCTGTTCCATAATTAATACCTGGATTAATTGTTAGTAGGAAATTCTCTGGCACATTTTGTAATGAAGGGTCTTCAAAATTAGTAACGACATTTGCCGTGTTAACACCGCTTTTATAAGCTCCAACATTAATACCAAAAGTAAGATTGCTATCCTGACCTAATCTTGCATTATATGCAAAATTCAAAATACCACCAAAGGTAGTTAGTACTCCATAATTTTGTTGAAACAGTCCTAATCCTGCACCTATATTTTCTCCAAAGCGTCCAGAATAACTCGCTAAATAGGTGAGTGGTGCGTTTTCAAATTGTATCCATTCTCTTTTATTATAGATACTAATATATTTTGTTTGTTCTCTAACAAAACTAAATGTTGGATTTATGGTATACCTATTAAACGTTAAAGAATTCCGTGTGGGAATCGCAAGCGAAACTACTCCGTCATCTTCTTGAGAGTAGAATGTCTGTACAGAACAGATACATAATATAAAAAGTAAAAAATGTGCTTTCATATTATTTCACTACGGTTATAGTTCCTTTTTTTGTGTTGTTATCAGCAGTTGTAATGATGTAATAAAACACCTGATTAATACTTGTTAAGTTTAAATTGTTTTCTGGCCAATTATTTTGGTAATCATTGGTTTTTAATACTATTTCACCACGATTGGTCATTATAATAACTTCGGTATTTGTTCCACTTACATAAGCAGTTGGTATAACCCAAGTGTCATTTATTAAATCACCATTAGGACTAATAACATTTGGTATTTTTTCAACATCAGGAAAAAGATCTAGAGCTTCTTCAATTGTAAATGTGTATTCTATTGAAGCTTCACAACCTGTAGTTTCTGAGATCACAACTTTATAATCGCCAAATTCAGTAGCCTCAAAAGAAGCTTCAGTTGCGCTTGCTATAATTGTATTGTTTAAATACCAAGTATATGTAGGGTTTTGAGCTGTTGTAGTCACATTAACCAATAACGATTCTCCTGAAAGCATTTCATTATATTCTGAGACGTCAATTGAACTTTCAAATAGTTCACTTACCAGCTCTATAGTACCTGAAGCGGAACAATCTCCTAAATCTACTTGAACTGAAAACGTACCAGACTCATTAGTTTGGTACATTTGACTTGTAGCACCAGGAATAAGGTTGCCATTTTTAAACCATTGATATGTATTTCCGCCAATTGTACTTAAGGTTGTAAAACCTTGTTCTGGACAATATGGATTTCCTAAACTAGAAGCAATAGTTGCATTAGCTTCACCAGAAATAGCTTCACTAATAGTTACACGATTAGAAAATGAATCTGATGTACAACTGCCATAATTTGTTTTTACGAAATAAGTACCATTCTCACTTACAGATAGTGTTGGTCCATCTGCGACATAAGCATATGTTGTAGGACCTGTTTCTTTGTACCAAGAAAAAGTTAGGTTTGGATAAAGTAATGGAGAATCGTTTGTTTCACTTCCAGGGTTATCTATAGTTAATAAATAGCTACCGCCTGTACAAAAGGCTCCAGTAGAAACTAAATTATTAATTGTAAATGGTGAGTCTTGAATTTTATAATAAGCCGCAAAAGGTATTGATTTAGAGCTTGTTGCTACAGGTGCACTACTTTTAATACGAATACGATAATTTTCGCCAGCAGTTGTGTTTGGTATTGAAAACTCTAAAGTTGCAGGTGAGGTGGTTACTGATCCTGCTTCAGAAGTATACACTATTGTTGGATCTGAAAAATCACCATCAGCATCAGACATTTCAATAGTAAATTGATTAGAAGCACTTAATGCAGATTCCGGTGAAAAAACAAATGTAGTATTATAAGTGTTAAATGATGCACTTGCGCATGCTTGACTAAAACCTAAGTTTGGCGTACCAATTACTACTTGCGCAGTAGCCTGTTTTGACATTAAAACAGTACATAGGCAAATTCCAAATAAGAATTGTGTTAGGTAAGTAGGTTTAAGCATCGGGTTGGGGTGTAATTTTTTAATCTATAAGCTATTTGGGTTTTATCAGTATAGTAACATATTTAAACAATCATTTGCATATATGTTATATTATTGGGCGTTTGAAATTATTTTATTCATCATCTTCTTCTTTTTCATCGTCAAACAAATCATTTGAAGCTATAATTTTGTTAATTCTTAATCTAAAATCTGGAGCTCTACTATTATCAGAGTCAATAAAGGTTTCAGAATCTGGTCCTTTAGAGTACACATTGTCAAAAGCTCGACTTCCATACCAACTCTCTAAATCATCATTGTTAATGTGATCTTTTCTATAAATATTTCCTTTACAATTGTTGAAATATGAACGCGTGAATTGAATCTTTTCTAAATTTTCATTGTTGATTTCTATTCTGTCATCTAAGATAACAGCTGGTTTAAATCCTGAAATCACACTTTTATGAATATTAAACGATACATCTGGCCCAATATAAATTGCTTCTTGTACTAAGCCTACTTTAATATCTGATTTTAAATCATTACTTACATTAACTAACGTAAGGTTTTCAGCATTTACAAAGGTTTCCTTTTTAGAGGTGTCTGCTTTTTCTTTTATATCGTAAGAACTGATATACATACAACGTGAACCATCTGGACTAGAGATGTAAGGTGATCTTACCGCTAGAGCATTTTTTATAGTACTTTGTGTACCTTGGTTAAAGTTGTAATCGTTTTTATTAGATCTAAAAGAAACCGTTTTTGTTAAGTTTACTTCTCCGCCTAAAATGTTAAATGAATTGCCTTCGCAATAACTAACCATTACATTTTTAATATTAGTTTCTGATCCAACACCTGCAAGTGTTAATCCGCTAAAATTTCCAAAATCCTTTGTTTTTTTTCCAGCGTATTCAATTCTAGTATAGTTTAGCACACCAGAGTTGCTCTCAGTGTTATCGCCACCATAACTAATACTTTCAGTTGAAGAAGGGTTTAAGCCATAATTAAGTGACGCTACTTTTCCAAAGGTGTTAATAGGAGCATCACCAAGAATAAAAATACCTCCCCAATCTCCTGGTTTTTTATCTGATCTGTTAGATGTAAATACAATTGGGTCTGTAGATTTTCCTTCGGCTATAAGTTTAGAACCATTGCTAATAATTAATGATCCTTTGGTTTTATAGTCACCAAGTATTACTGTACCAGGTTCTATAACTAAAGTTGTACTATCTGTAACAAAAACATCACCTAGCAAAAGATAGGTATTCCTTTTTGTTAATGTTGTGTTTTCCGAAATGTTGCCAGACAGTATTTGTGTAGGTTCTTCATAGTTGGCTTTATTAGGCTGAAAGTCTGTCCATGAATCTAGCCAATTGTTATAGCCAGTAATTCCTTTTTCCTGTTGGGCAAATAAATTACCTAACACTAAAAGAAAGACAAGTGTAGTAAAAGTAATTTTTTTCATAGTAGGTTAATTTTAAGTTTAGATTAAGGGCTTTTAAACTTTATATCATCAAACATATAAACAATACCTATGAAACACAAATAATATCGATGAAATACATAATATTATACGTATAATAATATTTTTCTTACAAAAAATAACACTTTGTCGAATAAATTTATATGTTTATAAGGATTGCGTCATAAAAACAGTAATAAAAAAAACCTTGACAGATAATACGGTCAAGGTTTTAAAACACATTTAATAAATAAAAAAACTAATTAGTCCTTTTTAAAATCGTCATAGGTATGTAATGCTTTTAATGTAGATTCATAAAAAAGAATTGCCGCTATTAAATCCTTCGTGTCTGAATAGGGTAATATCTTTTTTTGAAATTCCATAGTACTATCAAAATAAGACGTAGAGGCTTCAATGTTTTCTTCTAATGCTCTTTTATTATCTTTTGTATCAGGAATACCTAATGTTTCCATTGTAACACCCGGTTTAGTTGCGAATGCAATGTTTGGAAGTATATTTACAATAACTTCTATTCGTTCTATATAAAGAACAAGTAAATCTCCCTTTTTCATCTTTTTTAAGTCCTCTCGACTGTGGTATTTGGAGATATTTACTTTACCACTAATAATACTCTGAGATTCCTCTTTTTTTTGAGCAAAACCAAAGGTAATCATTAGAGAAAAAATCGCACAAAATAAAGTAGATTTGGTATTCATATTCACGCTTTTAAATTAATCTTAGTGCAACAAATCTATGCAATTAATTAAAAAAAGCAACTATATTTCTATGTTTTTTACAAAATTTCACATCGATTAAATAGCTATTTTTATAGTTAAACTGCTTAATTACTTGACAAAACGCACATAATACCGATAAAATACATTGTTGTTTTTTAACGAGATAATTGCCTAAAAATGAATGATTTTTAGGCCAAAATGAAATATAATTTAAAAAAACGCATTTTTTTCAGGCTTAAAAAGCTAATATTTTGATATCGATAAAATGCATCAAAACATTTTCTTAAGCAGAAAAATACAGTAACAATTACCTCCTTTTATCGAATTGTAATTCTTAGTATTTCATCGGAAATATTTGTCGGCATTTTCGGTTCGTCGTATAAATAATACATTGATAAGATTTTTAACGATTTACCAACTAAAAGCTTCAATTTTAGGTAATCTTAACTCATTATCTTATGAAAAATCGAATGTTCTTATATTGCTTTATCTGCTTTTTTAGCGCTAATTGCATTATTTCAGCTCAAGATTCTAATAATCAACTACCATTATATGATTATACAGACCTTAATTTTAAGAATGTAGATACTATTCCTGATTATGAATCTAAAACGAATAAACTTAAAGTCTCAGGTATTATTTATAAAAGTGATGGAGTAACACCTGCAAAAGATGTTATTCTTTATGTAGAGCAACCAGACGAAAATGGTGATTTTGATTTAAGAGAAACGAAAGAAAAACGTTATGTTAACCATAGAGGATGGATAAAAACAGATGCAGATGGTCGTTATACATTTTATACGTTTGTTCCAGGAAACGATAGAAGATTTAATCAAATGCAACAATTATTTCCAATTGTAAAAGAACCATCAAAAGATGCTTATGCGGTAGAGACCTTTCTTTTTGATGAAGATCCGATGCTAACAAAAATGTGTAGAAAACGTATGGCAAAAAAAGGAGATTTATCTAGAATTTTAAAATTAAAAAAAGAAAATGGTATTTTAGTTGCTCAGCGTAATATCATTTTAAAATCAGACACAGAAGCTACGAAATAGTAGTCTTAACATAATAGCTTATTTAAGCGTTCTAAATAACATATTTAGGACGCTTTTTTTGTGTTCTATATTTTATCGTATTTAAAGGCAATCAAAACATTTAGATCTCTAGTCTATAATTTTATATCTCTAGAAGAAGATTGCATACCTTCATCTTTCTTTATAGTTTTAAACCTTAATGATATTTAAATAAACAGATCTAATGAGTAAACAAACCTTTCATTTAGGGCTTTCTTTAGCAGGCGCAGTATCTGCAGGTGCTTATACTGCTGGTTTTGTAGATTACCTCTTAGAGGCTCTTTCGGAATGGGAATTAGCAAAGCAGGCACAAAAAAATAATCCAAATAGTAACATTCCTAACCATAATGTGGTTATTGATGCTATTGGAGGTGCTTCGGCAGGTGGAATGGTTGGAATGATAGCAACTTTAGCATTATATGCAGGCAATTGGAAACCTGTAAAGAAAGTGTCTAACAAAAAAACAGGTAATATCCTTTATGATAGTTGGGTGTTTTTAGATGATGATTTAGATCTTTATAAAGAAAAGGGGAGTGGTAAAGCTACTTTTGAAAAAATGTTGGACACTTCTGATATTAACCCAGAAATTGGCACACCATCACTCTTAAACTCTAGTCCTATAGATAATATTGCAGAACGTGTTTTTAACGAATTGCCTACTGACGCTAGTTTAAAAAACTTACCAGAATTTATTGCTAAAGATTTAAGGTTACTAATTACACTAACAAGTCTTAGACCTCTGGATTATAAAGTAAAATTAAGTAGAATTAAATCTAAATTTTTAGACGAAACGCCTTCTCACCGTGTTAGTAGCCATGATGTTTTAGCGCATTTTAAACTGAATTATGACGCAGAAAAAGATAAAAACCATTATTTACCTTTTCATCCACATTCATTAGAGTCAAGAGATTTTTTAAAAAAAATAACAAAAGCAACTGGTGCATTTCCTATTGGTTTAAAACCACGTTATTTTGATAATGAATTTGCTACAGCATATTTAAATAACAGTTTAAAAGTTAGAAAATCCTTAATAGATGATAATTTGGACGTCCTAATAGATGAAGAAACGTCATCAAATTTTCAATTTACAGCTATTGATGGAGGTACAATAAATAACGAACCTTTTGATGAAGTTTTACGTCATCTTATTAAAAAACATGGAGAACCTAATATAGACAACCCTAAATTTGGAACAGTTTTAATTGATCCATTCCCTAGTTTTTTCGATTCCATAAAAACAGATACAGTCAATTATAAAATCTCAAGTGTTTTAGGAATATTAGGAGCTTTAGTGCCAACTATTCTTAACCAAGCACGTTATAAACAGACAGATACTTATGGTGTGGGCTTGTTTAAGTTGATGTCATTTCCTAGAAAGTTAAAACCAGGAAAAATGGAAATTAGAGAACATCCTCCATTAGCTACAGGCGCTTTAGAAGGTTTTGGTGGATTTTTAGATATTAAATTTAGACAACATGATTTTTTTCTCGGTAGAGATAATGCGCGTAATTTCCTAAGAGGAATTCTTTTTTTAGAATGCGATAAAAACGATCCTAACAATTTGTTCTATGGAGTTAGTGATACTGCAATTGAAGAATTTAGAAAGAAAGTGAAACAAAAAGATGGAAGTGAAAAAATTTATATGCCTATTATTCCTGATGTGAGTAAAATTAAAGGAGATACTAACCCAACAAGCTATGAGGTTGAAGACTTTCCTCAATTTAATGCCAAAGCCTTTAAAGCTTTAGAAAAACCAATTAAAAACAGAGTTAAAGCCATTTTAAAAGCCGAATTAAAAGGACGTATTAAACGTTGGTGGTTGCGTCCAATTGTAAGTGTTTTTAGAGGTGTTATTGCGGGTAAAATTACTAAATGGATTATAGAACAAGTGGAAACTGATTTTAAAAACAGAAAAATGTATAATTAGTGATTAGTGATAAACTTTGTCAATTAATAATTCTTTTTTTTAGGTATTAAAACTATATATTTATGATATGAAACTCTTCAACAAACAACGCTTCCAATTTATAGAACGTAAACGCTTAAAGTCATACTTAACTTACGCTTTTGGTGAAATTATTTTAGTGGTTGTAGGTATTTTAATTGCAGTAAGTATTAATAGCTATTTCAATAAAAAAAATCTAGATGACTCTAATCAAGAATTAAAATCTCAAGTCATTGTTCAGCTAGAAAAAGATATAAAACACATAGAAGAATTTGAACAAGAATTAAACACACTTAATCAAGCTTATTTAAAAGTATTAGATAGACCACATGATGCTTCAAAACTTAATTCTAGTACTGTTGTTGCTACTTTACTGTTAAATATTAAAGTATTATCACTTGGTAATTCTGCTACAAATCTGATTGACAATGCGCAACTTAACAATAGTAAAGATGCCAAGAATATGCTTAATCTTAGTAGCTCTTATAAGCTGTATTTAAAGAGTATAGATGATACTGAAGCTATTATATTTAAAGCTATATCAGACAATTTAAAAGCTATAGAAGACAGTGAAGATTGGTATGTTGAATTTATCACGGATTTTAATTGTACTCCTGAGTGCTTTACGTTTTTAACAACAAGCAAAGAACACAAAGCTCGTATGGCATCTCTACGGTTTTTATATGTTAATGTTTATAATAACATTCTTAATAATTTTAAAACGGACTTAAAGTGGTATTTAAAAACACTGAAAAGTTAAGTTTTTAGATCGTTCTTATTTATGCCATTCCCAAGAACAGTATTCTTACCTTTGTCAAAATTATTTTTTTATGTCAAAGTATTTTTCCGATTTAGGAATTAATGAACAGCTACAAAAAGGACTAGCTGATTTACACATTTCTAATCCTACAGATATTCAAAACAAAACCATCCCTGTTATATTACAGAAAGTGGATGATGTAGTAGCTTTAGCTAAAACAGGAACAGGAAAAACAGCCGCCTTTGGCTTGCCTTTATTACAGTTAATTGATGTAAAAAAAAACGAAATACAAGCTGTTATCTTAGCACCAACTCGAGAACTTGGTCAACAAATTAGCGCCAATTTAAATGCATTCGCTAAACACATTCCTGAGATGTCTATTGCCACAGTTTGTGGTGGGATTCCTATTAAACCTCAAATAGAACGTTTACAAAGTACCACACATATTGTTGTAGCAACACCTGGTCGTTTGGCCGATTTGGTAAAACGAAACGCTGTTGATATTTCAAAGATTTCATACTTTGTTTTGGATGAAGCAGATGAAATGGTTAGTGCTTTAAAAGAGGGATTAGATGCTATTATTAAAGAAGTTCCTAAAAAGAGACGTACATTATTATTTACTGCTACTATGCCAGGAACCATAAAACAATTGGTTCAAAATTACATGTCAAAACATGTAGTGCATATTGAAGCAGATATGTCAACTGTTGGACATCAAGGTATAGATCATCAATTTGTGGTGGTTGAACCTATTGAAAAATTAGATGTTCTTCTTCATTTTTTAAATTCTAAAGCAGGTCAACGCGGTATTATTTTCTGTAAAACCAAAGCTGCGGTTAATAAACTCGCTAAGAATTTAGCAATTAATAAATTTTCGTCTGGTGCCATTCATGGCAGTTTGTCACAAGGCATTAGAGATCGTATTATGGGACAATTTAGAGAAGCTCATATCGATATTTTAGTGGCAACAGATTTGGCTGCACGTGGTTTAGATATTAAAGACGTGGCTTATGTAATAAATTATCATTTACCAGATACTTACGATGCTTACGTTCATAGATCAGGACGAACAGCAAGAGCAGGAGCAAAGGGCTTAGCTTTAACTATTCTACAGCAAGAAGAAGTCATTGATATTGCCGATTTTGAAAATGAATTAGGTATTCATTTTTCTGAATTAAAAAAAGCGAATACACAAAGTATTGAAGAAACTAAAGCGGTTTTATGGGCCAGAAAGATATTTAAGACCAAACCAAACAGAGCTATTTCTGAAACGCTAAGAAAAGACGTTCGTACTATTTTTCATCATTTAACCAAAGAAGAGTTAATAGAAAAAGTATTAGCCCACCAATTGGCAGAAACAGCTTTAGCTGCCACAAAACCCGAGGCTAATAAAAAGAAAAAAAAGAAGCACTAACTTCAAAAAGCGTTATTATTTATTAATCATTGGTTCAAGAGTTTCCCAAACGGTATTAGCCACTATTTTATGACCTTCAATAGTAGGATGAATGCCATCAGCTTGATTTAACTTAGCAATACCACCTACATCTTTCAGTATAAAAGGAATAAACTTTAAATCATTCTTAGATGCCAAATCAGCAAAGATTTGTCTAAATTCTGTAGTATAATCCTGTCCCATATTGGGTGGTAATTCCATACCTGCAAGGATGATTGTCGTTTCTGCATTTTTTTCTTTTACAGCATCTATAATAGATTGAAGATTAGCACGTGTTTCAGAAAGTGCAACACCTCGCAAGCCGTCGTTAGCCCCTAATTCTAATAGGAAAACATCAATATTTTGATTTAAAATCCAGTTGATACGACTTTTTCCACCAGCAGTAGTTTCACCACTCACTCCCGAATTAACAACGGTGTAATTCAAGTCTAAAGCATCTATTTTTTGTTGTAAGATGGCAGGATAAGCATCATTAATATCGTCTAATCCATAACCTGCAGTAATACTATCTCCAAAACAGAGAATGGTTTTAGATTTGGTTTCACTAATCACAGTATCTTCTGTTTTTGATAGAGGTTGCGTTTCCGTTGTCTCTTTTGTAGCGGTATTATTACCACAACCAAGGAATAGCACACTTACCATAAAATAACAAAATTTTATGAGTTTAGAGCCGTTTAGGATTGGTGAAATTAAATACAAATGATTATTTTGAGCCTTCGACATAAGTGTCCTAAAAATTTAAAAGTTAATATGCCAAAGATATTAAAGATTACTGGTCTAGGAAAGACATATTCTAGTGGTAACAAACAATTAACGGTCTTAAATAACATTTCTTTCGATGTTGAAAAAGGACAAACCTTCTCAATTATTGGCCCTTCAGGAAGTGGAAAAACAACCTTACTAGGTCTATGTGCTGGACTAGATGATCCCAATACTGGAACTGTAGAGTTATGTGGACATGATTTAAGTCAATTAAATGAAGACGAACGTGCGCAATTGCGAAATAAAGAAGTAGGCTTTATATTTCAAAATTTTCAGTTGTTACCAACACTTACAGCACTTGAAAATGTAAGCGTACCTTTAGAATTACAAGGAGATAAAGATGCGGTAAAAAAAAGTAAGTCATTATTAGAAAAAGTAGGTTTAGCAAATCGTTTTCACCATTATCCATCACAGCTTTCGGGAGGCGAACAACAACGAGTGGCTTTAGCAAGAGCTTTTGCAAACGCTCCTTCCATTTTGTTTGCAGATGAACCAACAGGGAATTTAGACGAAGAAACAGGAGAAAAGGTTATAAAATTGTTGTTTGATTTGAATAAAGAAGCAGGAACAACTTTAGTCATTATTTCTCACGATTTAGAATTAGCAAATCGTACACAACAAATTCTACGATTAAAAGGTGGACAAATACTAACAAATCAAGCAACAACAACACTTTGAGTATATCTAAACTAAACACGGCTTGGCTTTTTAAAATGGCATGGAGAGATGCTAAGGCAAGTAGAGTGCGATTGCTATTATTTATGGCATCTATTATTTTAGGTATTGCAGCTGTAGTATCTATTCAGCTATTTAGTACCAATCTTAAAGACAACATTCAGCGACAATCCAAAGCCTTGATGGGAGCGGATTATATTATAGATACGAGACAAGTTCCTACGGAACGAGCCCAAACAATTATAGACTCATTAAAACCTGATGCTTCTGAAGTTAACTTTATGTCCATGGTTGCTTTTCCTAAAAATGGAGGGACAAAATTGGTTAAAGTACGTGGCTTAGAAGGAGACTTCCCGTTTTATGGTACAATTGAGACACAGCCTGCTTTAGCTGCAGCAACTTATCAAGAAACAGGAGGAGCTTTAGTTGATGCTACTTTATTACTTCAATTTAATATTAAACCTGGAGATTCTATAAAAGTAGGTCATATAACACTTCCTATTATAGGTGCTTTAAAAGCTATTCCAGGAAGCACGGCTATTTCAACTTCGGTAGCACCACCAATTATAATTCCTTATCGCTTTATTAAAGATACAGAGTTATTACAATTTGGTAGTCGTAAAGAATACCAATACTTCTACAAAGCTTCAGACACACTTGATTTAGAAGTTTTTGAAGCTAAAATAAAT
This sequence comes from Winogradskyella sp. ECml5-4, assembly GCF_036903175.1. Lineage (NCBI taxonomy): Bacteria > Pseudomonadati > Bacteroidota > Flavobacteriia > Flavobacteriales > Flavobacteriaceae > Winogradskyella > Winogradskyella sp. ECml5-4. The sequence goes on from NZ_JAYJLF010000008.1 coordinate 56,584, forward strand.
CCTATGTTAAAAGCCGAAAGTGCAGATTTAGATACACATACAAGCACTAGTGAACGCTTAGGTAGACGTTATGATAATGTAGGCAAGTTTTTAAATTTAGCTGCTTTTATAGCTTTATTATTAGGGTGTATTGGTATTGCTAGCTCTGTTCATATTTATATAAAAGAGAAATTAAAAGCGATTGCGGTTTTAAAATGTATGGGAGCTTCTAGATTACAGAGCTTTCTTATTTTCCTGATTCAAATTTCTGGAATTGGAATTATTGGAGGCTTAATTGGAGCTCTTGTTGGTGTAGGAGTACAAGAGTTATTTCCTTTGCTTTTAAAAGACTTCCTTCCGTTTTCTGTTACCATAAGTATTTCTGCTCAGCCTATTGTAATGGGGGTTTTTCTCGGACTTTTTATGTCGGTATTATTTGCTTTATTACCTTTATTAAGAACTTGGTACGTGTCTCCTTTAGAGGTACTACGCGTAAACGAACAAGCCTCACAAGAGCCTAAAAAAGTAAAGTTTACTGTCTTCCTAATTATATTGAGCTTTCTGTTTTTGTTTTCGTATTGGTTGCTTCAAGATGTGGCTTATGCCTTAGGTTTTGTTATTGCAACGCTCATCACTTTTGCTGTCTTAGCTGGTGTTGCTTTGTTGTGCATTAAATTAATTCGGAAGTATTTTCCTAAACGTTGGGGTTTTACAGCACGCCAGAGTTTGCTAAACTTATTTAGACCCAACAATCAAACAGTTGTTTTAGTAGTTGCTATTGGTTTAGGGACATTTTTAATTAGTACTCTATATTTTACAAAAGATATCTTATTGTCAAAAACCGAAGTGGGACAAACGGCAGGTAGTGCTAATCTCATTATTTTAGATGTACAAAGTGAACAGCGTGATGCTTTAAAACAAACAATTACGTCTCAAGGTTTACCTATTGTAGATAATATTCCATTGGTAACAATGCGTATGCATCGCATTAAAGATCAGTTGGTAAATGACATGAAAAAAGATACAACAAAACAAGTTCGTGGTTGGATTCTAAATCACGAATTTAGAACAACTTACCGCGATTCACTTATAGCTTCAGAAGAACTGTTAGAAGGTGTGTGGACATCAGAATTAAAGCCGGGAGACCCAATCGTTATTTCTATTTCAGATAATCTTGCCAAGGATGCTAAAGTAGGTGTTGGTGATGCTATTGTTTTTAATGTGCAAGGAGTGCTTATGGAAACAACAATTGGTAGTATTAGAAAGGTAGATTGGGGAAAAATACAACTCAACTTTTCTATTGTGTTTCCTAAAGGAGTCCTAGAGAAAGCTCCGCAGTTTAATGTTATTTCTACTTCTGCACCAAATGAAGTGGCTTCTGCAAACTTACAACGCGATTTGGTTCAAAAATTTCCTAATGTATCTATTCTAGATTTACGACAAGTCATTACTATTATTGAAGATATCTTAGATAAGGTGTCATGGATTATTAATTTTATGGCCTTCTTTAGTATTCTCACAGGAATTATAGTCCTTATTGGCTCTGTAAGAACTAGTAAATACCAACGTATTAAAGAAAGTGTATTACTAAGAACACTTGGCGCTAAGAATTCTCAGATATTAAGAATTTCAGCTTTTGAATACGTGTTTTTAGGACTTTTAGGCAGTTTAGTTGGTATTTTATTAGCTTTAGTCAGTAGCTTATTTTTAGCTCTATTTGTATTTAAAGAACCGTTTACCCCTTCACTAATTCCATTTTTAGTCTTTTTACCAGGTATTACTATATTGGTATTAGGAATTGGGCTGAGTAATATTCAAACCGTACTTAGAAGTTCGCCTTTAGAAGTCTTGCGTAAAGAAGGATAGTTGCTTTAAATATTGATTTTTGTTTGAAGTAGGAAGGTCACTTCAGAATAATGAACTTCTGAAGAGATTTTTTAAGGCTTACTTTTATTAAAGTCTTTTCTGGTTTATACTGTTACTCTAAAAAAATAGGTATATTTAGAGAATCCTAACCTATTGATAATTAATGTTTAAGTATTACGCATCACTATTGCTTTTGTGCAGTATAGCCATACCACAGTTATGGTCTCAAAGCACAGCAATTACTAGTGAATCAGCTTTTAAGGAGTACCAACAGATTAGCGACTCTATGTCTTCTGTATTTCCAGAAGATGATATAAAAACATACCGACGCGCATCATTTTCTGATGTCCAAATGCAAAGGTATTTATCACTTCATTTTAAGCGTTTAGACATATTAAATCATATTGAAGGACACGTTAAATTTGTTTTAGACAGTTATCTACATTCGGGAAATTGGTTTAGAGAAGTAGGATTTCCTAAAGAGTCTATTAAATCTTATCTCAACTTTTTTAATTACTACGAAGATCATGAAAATGAATTAGATATAACTGAGCGCAATAAATATATGGAAATGCGAAGTTATGCGCGAAGCATGCTTGCAGAGAGTTATGCAAAGCTTGGTTTATTAGATAGCGCCGCATTTCAACATAAAGCAAATATGGCGTTTACTAAGAATCTAAACTATATTTACCATCCGTCTTCAATAAACAATTATGGCCTTTTTTTTTATTGGCATAAAAAAGACCTTGATTCTGCGATGTATTTCTTTGAACGTGCCTATGCGCTTACAAAGTCTAAATTTCCAAAGCATACTTTAAATGGAAGTATACGCGATAATATTGCAGATATTTATATAGACCAGCAAGATTATAAAAAGGCACAGCCATTATATCAGCAAAATTTTGAGTATTTCAAAACAGCCATTAATGAAGCAACCTTAGCTAAAGATATTCCTCGGTTAATTAGTGCAGGATCACAATTAGTAACTACCAATACACAATTAAGTCAGTTAGACGCTGCACAACGGGTTTTTAAAGAGTTAGAAACCATTGTAAAATATCAAGAATTGAATAACAGTATAACGTCTAGTTCTAAATTAGAATTTTTAAGAGCTAAAGAACGTTTGTTAAGTGCTCAAAACAATATTTTAGAAGCCTATGCTACAGTAAAGACGATAGAACGTTTTTCGGATAGTCTTCAGGCCATATCTAATCATGCTGATAAAAAATGGCAAGAAGAATTGAATGATATTACGATAGACAAAATTGAATTAAATTTTAAAATAGATCGCATTCAAAAAGAGAATATGATTAAAAATCAGCGTGCTAAACTTTGGTTTATTGGGCTTTTATCGTCTATTTTCATTATTCTATTAATGACACTTATTATTAGTAGAAGGCAACACCTTATCAATGCAAAAAATAAACAATTATTAGCTGAACAGAAACTAGAAAACTCAGCCTTAAAGGTCGAGCAGCTTAATTCAGAGATTAAATCTAAAGAACGTGATTTGTCAGATTTTGCTATAAAACTTACCCAAGATCAAGATTGGGCAAAAGAATTAGCAGCGCAATTAGAGGCCATAAAGCAGACTTCATCAGAAGAACGCGAATCCTTAATAAAAACCTTAGATCACGCTATTGCCAATAAAATTAATGTAGATAGTGATACACAAGATTTCTTTGAACGCTTAGACAAATTAAGTCATACCTTTTATAGTAAACTCACACACAGTTACCCAAATTTGAGTAAAAATGAAATTAGACTTTGCTCATTAATTCGCTTAAAAATTGAAAGTCGTAGTATTGCCACACTTCAAAATATAACTTTAGCGTCACTAAATACGAGTCGTTACCGTTTAAGAAAAAAACTAAATCTCTCAGAAGATGTCGACTTAGACTTTTTTATTCAAAATTTATAAAACACTTATTGTTAATTATTTGTGTTAGGTTTTGTTCCGTTGTCTATTAATTGTCTATTGCTTGTTCATTAGCAGTCTATCTCAAATTTATGGTTAGAAGTATCATGTCTAGTAACTTCGTCATGTCCTAATATCTTATTAATTACAGCCTGTTTATAAAACATCATTAATAATAAGTATAACCCATAAAATTGTATCACTCATGAAAAAATTTCTTCTTGGTTTATGTATTTTAGGTTTAACCAACCTTATCTCTGCGCAGAATGACTTAGCTATGGCAACAGCTAATGATAACGACATTACTATTAAAGCTTCAAAAATCAAAAATGAATCGTATGTAATGAGTAATACTAATGAAACTATACATTTGGCTGCACGCATTAAAAAATTACAAAAAATAGCCGCTACTTATGATATTTCTAAGGAGTCTATTTACAGTAATAATAAATCGGTTACTTATGATGTTGTATTTGAAGCCAACGAAAATTATATTAAAGCTGTTTATGACCATAATGGTGAGATTATAAAATCAGAAGAGTATTATGAAGATGTAAGGATACCTTATGATTTAACAAGTCAATTGGCTAAAGACTATCCTGGATGGTCTTTTAATAAGAGCAATTGCAAGATTTTTTATTCTAAGGAAGAGGCATCAAAATTCACCTATACAATAGTACTTAAAAAAGGAAATAAATCTAAATTGATTACAAGATAACCTTAACCGTTATTAATAACTTGCTAAGAAGGCAACATCTTTTAAGGTGTTGCTTTTGTTTTGTTAATTCTCAAGAATGATATACCTATCTTTGTCCGATAATTCAGAAAGTTCTACGTCAGACAATTCTAAAACAAACAAAAAATAGCAATGGCTAATAGCATTAAAGATCAACAAGATATTCTCGAGAAATTAAACATATACGCACTCAATGCAATGCAAGAATCTGCTATTGAAGCGATTGAAAAAAACACAAATACTATTCTCTTATCTCCAACAGGAACTGGAAAAACATTAGCCTTTTTATTGCCTTTATTGGATGCTTTAGATCCAACTATTGAAGAAGAAGTCCAAGCTTTAATTATTGTGCCTTCTCGTGAATTAGCAATTCAAATTGAAACCGTAATTCGAAATATGGGCTCTGGTTATAAAGCTAATGCTATATACGGAGGACGTGCTATTTCAAAGGATAAAATAGAATTAAAACACACACCTACCATATTAATTGGAACACCAGGACGTTTAGCCGATCATTTTGAGCAAGCTCGATTTACTACTAAATTTATAAAAACTTTAGTGATAGATGAGTTTGATATTTCAATTGAAGTTGGTGCAGGAGGTGAGATGAAGTTTATAATGGGCTATTTGGCAAATGTTAACAAGCGAATTTTAACTTCTGCAACAGAGGGAGCATCAATTCCTGCTTATCTTAAAATGAATGGTGCCAAAACTTTAAATTTCTTAAAAGATAAATCAAGTCCAAAATTAACGGTAAAAACAGTGTTGTCACCATCGGCTAATAAACATAATACTTTAGTTGACCTATTATACCATTTAGGTAATGCGCCTGGTATTGTATTTTGTAATAAAAAGGAACGTTTAGAAGATTTAAGTCGTTTTTTAGACAAACGAAAAATTGCACATACATGCTTTCATGGAGGTATGGAGCAGCGCGATCGTGAACGTGCTTTAATTAAGTTAAGAAATGGAAGTGTAAATATTTTAGTGGCGAGTGATTTGGCTGCTAGAGGTATTGATATTCCTGAAATGAGTTATATTATTCATTATGAAATTCCTGAAGCTATCCAAGAATATACCCATAGAAATGGTAGAACAGCTCGAGTAAATGCTAAAGGAACAGCTTATCTGATTAAAGGGGATAGAGAAGTATTTCCTGAGTTTGTAGAAAAATCTAAAATACTAACGCTTAAAAAATCTGGGGAAATAAAACCTTCATTTTGGACCACATTATTTATTTCTGGAGGTAGAAAAGATAAAATATCTAAAGGAGATATTGCTGGTTTATTCTTTAAACAAGGTGGTATTAGTAAAGATCAATTAGGTGTTATTGAGTTAAAACAAGACTGTGCTTTTGTCGCTGTTCCTAAGTCAATTTCTGATGACTTAGTCAATAAGCTTAATAATGTACGCTTAAAGAAGAAAAAGGTTAGAGTTTATCCTATTTAATTGAATCTCATATAAAATCTGACCATGCCTAAACCTAGCTCTAAATCTTTAATTATTATAGCGTTTATTGCTATTTACATTATTTGGGGTTCTACCTATTTGCTAAATAAAATTTCTGTAACAGAATTACCTCCTTTATTTCTAGCTGCTGTACGCTTTTCTGTTGCGAGTATCTTAATTTTTGGTATCGCTAAAGTCTTAAAGTTTAGTCTTAAAATCACGAAAAAACAGTTCCTAAATTCAGCGCTTGTTGGCTTTTTGTTTTTGGTGTATGGTAATGGTGTTTTTGTATGGGCTTTAAAATATGTTGATAGTGGGTTTGGTGCGTTATTAGCCGCTACCCAACCACTGTTTGTGTTATTATTAATGCGATTAATAGATCATAAAAAAATGAGACCAAAATCCTTAATAGGAGTTGGTCTTGGTATTCTTGGCATGTATTTACTAGTGAGTCAAAAAGAACTGGTAACAAACGAAGAAACCCTATTAGGTATTTTTATGATTTTTACTTGTGTTTTAAGTTGGAGTTATGGCAGTGTATATGTCGCCAAAGCAGACGTGCCTAAAAATTATTTTGTAAGTACAGGCTACCAAATGGGCATTGCTAGTATTATGTTAGCTTGCGGAAGTCTAACCTTGGGAGAGGATTGGACTTCTCCATTAGTTTGGAGTCCTAAAGTGCAACTCGCGATGTTGGCTCTTATTACATTTGGAAGTATTGCTGCTTTTACGGCTTTTAATTACCTATTAAAACAAGTCTCTACAGAAAAAGTGGCAACTTCAGCTTATATAAATCCTATTGTCGCTATGATTTTAGGATGGTATGTTTTAGATGAAACCTTGAGTACACAATCTATAGTTGCTGCTGTAGTATTACTTACAGGTGTTTATTTTATTACAACTAGAAAGAAAGATATTGTTTAGAAATTGCAGAGATCTTCTTTTATATTGATGCTATTTAGTTTTTCCCATACGCGCTCAGTATAAGCTTTGCTTGAAATTTTAAATATGATGATGGATTTTCCTGTGGTATCGCAATGCTCTTGTTGACCTAATATATAAACTGTTGTTAGTTTGCCAGTATGAAAGCCATCAAAAAAAAACATTTTCCCTTTAAAAATGAATCCGTTTTCTGTTGTTTCAGGCTCAAAGAATTCTACTTTTGGTTCAGGAAACTCATTAGCCCAATGATTAGGTTTCATTAATCCATCGAAATAATGTGTAAAATTAAATTGTAGTTCATAAAGAGGTAGCTCTGTCTCGGTTTTTACATTCCAAGACATCACAAGCGTCCAAAATTCTTCACTTGTTTTATCAGCCCAATTTGGTGCAAATCTCAGTTCCTCATAGCCTTCAATAGTTAATTTTGAAGCCCAATCTATCGGGAATTCTATAATCTCTTTTCCCCAAGTACTATCAACTCTTACAATACTTAATTCATCTGTGTTTTGGGCAATAGCTGTTGATGAAGCACCTAATAGAAACACTATTAGCAACATTACTTTTAAATCGAATTTTATCATAATTCATTTTCTTGGTACTAAAATTAATTAGCGCATTGGTATGCCGTATCAAAACCATGTCAAAATGGTGTGAAATGTTTCCTGAAATACTAGATTTCCATCAAACGTGATCGTAATATCTTCTGAATATCAATACTGTTTTTCTGTGGAATAAGGAAAGCGTTTAAATCATCAACATGGCTGATTTGTTCTTCCTTATCAATAAATCCGTAGCCTAAATATTCACCACCTTTTATCATTACAAAGGCTTCCTCATTACTGTGTCTGCCTTTTTCTCTCATAATAACATCTTCTTTTTGGTTAGACATAGCGTGTATGGCTTCTAAGACTCTATTATTATAAGCTTCTGTAGATTCTTCATTCCTACAAACCCCTTTACAGTTTGTGATACTATAATGCGAACACTCAGAGACAGATTCTTGTAAATGACAATATTTTGGACATAAGTTGTATTGTGCACAAAGCTTTTCCATGTATGTACGCACATCTCTTAGATTAAAAAGCGTAAGGATAGGATTTGGTGTCAGTCGTGCTTTATTACTGGCTAAATGTAGAATTCCATTTCGGTCTTCATAAGAAAAAATGGCAAAGGACTGAATGGTGCGCTTGGCGACTTTATTATACACAGGAAAGTGGTGCTTTATAGCAGCATCTTCCATGAGTAATGCTATTAATTCACTTCCAGAGTTTTCAAAATCGATATCGCGTATTTCTCTTACCATATCTTGTGCCTTTTTAGTCTTGCTATAAAAATGGCTGAGGACTCTTTTTTTGATGTTTATGGCCTTGCCTACATAAATGACTGTTCCTTTTTTGTCCTTAAAATAATAGATACCAGCCGTATCTGGCAAGGCTTCAAAAGTTTCTTTAGGTAGGTTAGGAGGTAAGGTCGCTTCTTTAGAATTCTTGTTTAAAAATTCTTTAAATACTTCGGTCGCTTCTGGTTGTTGTAGTAATAACTCAAATAGAATAACTGTAGCTTGTACATCACCTCTGGCTCTGTGTCTATTCTGTAGATCTATATTAAGCGCATTACATAGCTTTCCTAAACTGTAGGAACGATGGCCTGGCAATAGCTTTCTAGACAAACGCACTGTACATAGTTTCTTTCTGGTAAATTCTATACCAATACGTTCAAATTCTCCGCTAATCACTTTGTAATCAAAGTTAACGTTGTGGGCTACAAATATGGTACCTTCTGTAATATTAAGAATGTCTTGTGCTATATCTGCAAAACGTGGAGCATCAGCTACCATATGATCATCAATACCTGTAAGTGCTGTGATGTGCTGTGGAATGTAGGTTTCAGGATTTACCAATGATGTAAACTCATCAATTACAGTTTCACCATCGTATTTAAACACCGAAATTTCGGTCATACGATTGCTTTGCCCTGTAGTTTCAACATCAATAATAGTATACATCATGCTTGGTACTTGTACTTTTAGTACCCACAATTTACAATATGTATGTGAGAACTTTTATAGAACCAGCAAGATACTGCCTTTTAGTGGGGATTTGAAATCAAGATACAATCAACTATGCTTTTATCTTTATTGGTTTTAAACGAATAATACCAAAGGCATTAAGTAATTTTATAATTACATAAGTCATATCTATTTCATACCATTTTACACCAAAATTAGCTCTGCTCGCAAACTTATGGTGGTTGTTATGGTAGCCTTCGCCCATCATTAGAAAATCGAAACGAAATAAGTTTTTACTCGTGTTTTTCATCTTAAAATTGACATAGCCATAAATATGACCAAACCAATTAATAATCACGCCATGAATAGGTGCCATTAAAAAGGTTATTGGCAGTAATAGCCATTGCCACCAAGCGGTTACAAAAAGTGCAAAGAACAGCACATAGCTAGAAATCCATAAAAGTCTAGAAATACGAGAACTTGCAAAAGTATCGAAGCTTTTCCATTGTGGGACATTTTTGGTAAAGCGTTCATCTACTGCAATACGTTGTTTGTTTATATCTTGATATATGGTTTTTGTTTTCCACATCATAGCAAAAAGATTGGCATCATAAGATGGAGAATGCGGATCTTTTTCGGTGTCTGTATAAGCATGATGCATACGATGCATCACTCCGTAACCATAAGCACTTAAATAACTAGAACCTTGAAAAATCCATGTTAAAATAAAGGTGATACGTTCCATGGTTTTGGACATTGTAAACACTTGGTGTGCTGCGTAGCGATGTAAAAAGAACGACTGAAAGAATAAGCCTCCATACCAAAGTACCACTACAAAAATAACTATTGTCATAATGTTTTTTTACAAAGATAAATTGATAAGAAGCACCAAACAATGAACCTAAATCAATAAAACACTATACCAATCGTTTGCGAATTCGGCTTAACGCTTGTGGTGTTACACCAATATATGAGCTCACGTATTTTAAAGGAATGACTTTTAGAACTTCAGGTCGTTCTTTAAATAACTTAATGTAACGTTCTTCTGCTGTGAGGTTTAGTAGGTTCTGTTCGCGCTTAGACTTTATTAAAAACAGACGTTCTGCTGTTAGCCTACCAATAAGATTTCCAATCTGTGTGGTATTATAAACGTCTTGTAGATCGTTATAGTTAATACTTAAAATGGTTGTTTCTGTTAATGCTTGTAATTCATAAGCAGATGGCTGTTGGGTTAAAAACGAATCGTAAGCACTGATAAATTGGTCTTTAAAGCTAAAACCAAATGTAATTTCTTTTTCAGGATTATCTTTAGGAATAAACAAACGTACCACACCAGACTCTATAAAAGAGATGTGTTTTTCAATATCGTTACGTTTTAAAAAGATTGTTTTTTTAGGAATAACACGTCGTTCTAATTTAGACATAAAGTATTCCCAATCCGCATCAGATAATGTCGCAATTTGCTCTATATAAGCTTTAATTTGATCCACAAGTTTTGCATGTAATTATTGAAATGTAAAGATACATATTCTTCATTTCTTCACTAATATTTTAAGCAATACCAGCAGACTTATTACATATTTTTTTATTCGTGTTTGCATTAATATCTTAATGAATAGCGTTAAATAGTCCTTAGGATTTCAAGTAACTTTATGGTAGTAAATCATAGCGGTTTACGTTGATAACTTAAAACTATAGAAATTATGTCTAAACCATGGCAAGATAAAGTAAAAGGCAATTGGAATATTGCAAAAGGAAAATTGAAACAAAAATGGGGAGAACTTACTGATGATGATTTGGATTACCGTGAAGGTAAAGAAGATGAAGTCTTAGGAAGAATTCAGAAACGCACTGGCGAAACAAAAGAAAGCGTTAATGCGTTTTTGAATGATTTAAAGTTTTAGGCTCATATATTTGATTGATTATGTTGAGAATCCCGCAATTGCGGGATTTTTTTATGCTGATTACAGATCTATTCGTATTAAGCACTTTTCCATGTATCTTTTATAAACTGCAGATCTTTTTTCATATAATTAAACACTTCTTTTTTATCCATTGTGAGTTTGGAACGGCCTTTTTCGGCACCACCTAAATCGTATTCGAGGTGCAACGACACAGGTACATTAATTTTATAGGTTTTAAGTAGTGAAAAATAACGTTTAAAATCGACCATACCTTCGCCAAGTGGTACATTAATAGGTTGCCATTTACCGTCTTTAATTCCCCATTTAAAATCTTTAATTACTATAGAGTTAATCAATGGTTTTATGCGTTGTAAACCGAGTTCCCAACTGCCACCTCCTTCAACAACCGCATGTCTAATGTCGTATTGGCAACCTAGAAATTGGCCTTTTGTAGCTTCTAAAATGGGTAGTAAATCCCAAACAGGAGCACCAACATGTTTACCCGAATGGTTTTGATAACCACCTATTAGTCTTAGGTCCTTGTTTAGTAATTCTAGTTGCTCGGCTTGTTTGGCAAACTGTTTCTGACTTTCTTCTATAGATTGGGTTTCTGGATATTTTAACCAATCGGTTCGGTAGTGTGTAAAGCCTAATTGGCTTGCGGTTTTTAAAACATTAATGTTTACAAGATTATTCACATCCCAAACATTGGTAGACATTAGTTTTGGTTGAAGTCCATGGCTTTTCATAGCTTCTACAGCAATAGGTAAGTCTTGCTCAACGTTTTCTGGTAGTACGTGCCCTTTTCTTCTAACGGTAAGGTCTAAGCCATTAAAACCTAGGTTTGCTGCAGCATCTGACATGTTGTTATAATTAAGAAACTGTAAGTGTTTTGAGAATAAATGCACGTTGAGTCCTTTTTCTGACGTAGAACCTGTTGTTTTTAATCCATTTTGAAAAGAGAGTAGTGGTAGTGCTGCTAAACCTAGCGCTGATAATTTGGTGAAATCTCGTCGTGAATAGGTGTTGGAAGGCTTAGTCATCTTGTTGTGTGTTAGTTATAGAATTAAAGGTAGCCATTTTTATCTTCACTTGGCATTTGGAGGTCTTAATTTTCTAAGCGATCATTTAGTTTTTCTACTAGTTCTCTCTATTGTTTTTAGAGCACCTTTTAACAAAGACTTAACCTTGTTTTATTGTGCATTCGCAATCAAATGATTACCTTATAAATAATTAAAAATCAATAAAATAGAACAATGAGCGATAACAGAAAATTTAAAACAAAAGTAACTCAAACCAATCCTACAAATCCAACAGGTGGAACCGATATTAAGAATAGGAAATTTAATATTGATAAAAAATCTATTGATGAAAATCAAAGTAGAAGTTAAAAGTTTAACCATTATTAATTAAACAATACAATTTATATAATGAATACACAAAAAAAATTAGGGATATGGATGGATCATTCAACCGCAAATTTGATTGATTTAACCTCCAAGAAAAACAGTTACGCTATCGAATCAAAATTTACTTTCGATACAAAAGAAGATGCATTAAATAGAAGTGAAAGCCTTATGCATAACAAAAGACAGCAAATGCAAGGTGATTATTACAAAGACATTGCAGCTGTTATTTTAAACTATAATAAGGTGCTTTTATTTGGACCAACACATGCAAAAACAGAATTGTATAATTACTTAAATACCGATTTACATTTTAAGGATATTACTATTAAAGTAGAATCGGCAGATAAGATGACAAATAATGAGAAAGTTGCTTTTGTAGAAAACTATTTTAACAAGTAATTGTTAGGGTATTAATTACATAAGCGATTGCAAACAAGGCATAAGCACCAGTTCTATAGTGCACAAAAGTGTTGTGGAATAGGTGCTTTAAAAGCCTTAAATATTACAGGGTATAGCAAAAAAAACAGTGTTGTCAATGGCTTATTAAAGAGCGTTGACCTTTGTACTGACAAAGGTCTTAACACTATATTACTTATAAAACTAAATAAGAGAAATTATGATCAATAACTTAAATACTTCAGAAAAAGCCATAATACTTCATACTAATTATATTGGTGATTTAGGCTATTTAAATCATAATGAACTATCAATTGCACCAATTACCTATTTCTATAATGAAGACGAAAATAATATTACGTGTCATTTAAGTAATATGCATAAAATAAAAGCTTTACGAGAAAACAATAACGTGTCTTTATGTGTTTCTGCTATTAATTCTATTAATGATTGGCAATCAGTTTTAGTGCATGGCACTTTTAAAGAACACACAGGCAGTGGAGCTAAATCAATACTCCACAATATGTATTTAGGTGTACAGAAACTTATGAGAAATAAGAATGAAAGCCAATTAGACTTTATTAATCAGTTTTCTAATAAGGTGAATGATAACGATATTCCTATTATATTTACTATTGAAATTGATGCTATTACGGGTACACGTAATTGAAAGTTATAGTCTGTGGAACCTAATAATTGCGTTTAATTTTCGCTCTTTAATATCTTTTTACTAATTGTAGGAATTTACCATAGCTCACCCGACGCATACCCGACGCATACCCGAAGGAGACCCGACGGAGCTCTGGATGAGACCCGAATAAGCACTTTTAGATCTATTATCCGTTTTTACAACAAGCGTTCTGCGATTTCTAACCAGTTAGATACTCTTGTGTAGCCTGTGTCATTGACGTTATGAGGCGAATTGTAAAGCAAAGTATCTCCTTCAAATTTTTCTAAGTTGTAGGTTCTGTCGTCTATTAATAAATCTCCGTTTAAAATAAACTTATCTCCGCACATTATACGATGTTGCCATGTTACAAACGGCATGTGCTCGTCTAACCATTCGCTTTTTTCTAATAAGGAATTAGGAAACTGTGTGGCTGCCGTTGCAATGTACACTTCATGTTTGTTGTATAAGGCTTCCATAACTTGTATGGCATCTTTAAACGGTTTTAAGTTTCTGAAAAAGCCTGGCTGTAAAGCGTGATCTTTTATGCTTTTTTTGTGTATTTCTGGAACGTTATGCCATATTTCACCTGAGGTGATTTGGTTGATATGTAAGTCTTGTTGATGCTCCTTGTTATATAATTCTATGTGCTTACCGTAAGTGTCGGCTAACACATCGTCCATGTCTACAAATATTGTCATTGGGTTGTTTTTTTGCGAAGTTCTTGATTATGGATTGAAATGCCAAGACGAGGTGGTTTATTTAATATTTATTTAATGTTTTGGGTGTTTGGTCTTGCTTAGATACTTCATATTGATGGATTAAAATGATATATTAAAATGTGTAATATTCTATATGTTCATTTTGTCTTGACACAAACTGCGAAGCATATCATGAGTTCCAAAATAAACAATAGATTTATACGAATAAACGAACCAAAAAGTACTCAATCTTCTATTTTAATACATTTGATTACGTGAATCTTCGATTTCAAAACGATTTGTTAGGAAATTACTCATAAAATTTTATTGTTTTAAGTTTGAATTCGTGAATGCTATCGCATTTGTCTGCGCGCCATTCGCTAATACATTAATAATATGAGGTTTTTATAGAACTAATATTTTCAATACTTGATAGGATAAATTAACTTTATTCTTAGCTCATTATTTCTGAAAATCGTTGCTTCCGACGCTGTCGGAATTTGGGTGTTGATTGTTTGCTTTGGTTTAGACTTCTTTTCTTTGATCTTGGAGTACTTTATTTGAAATATTTCTGTTCTCGATACATCCCAACTAAAAAGTCGGACACTAGAACTGACGTTGGGTTGGGTGTGTTTGGTTTAGTATTCCTATTATTCTTTAAGATCTGTTAAGTCATTTATAGGAAAGGTTAAATCTATCTTAATTGCTATCTATCCGCTAAATTGGTGTTTGAAAATCGTAACTTTATACTTCAAATTAATACGAAAAAAACACCATGAATACACAACCCTTATTAACACCCTATCATAAAAATATTACTTTAAAAAACCGTGTTGTTATGGCACCTATGACACGTAGTCGTGCAGATAATAAGGAAAAAGTTGCTACAGACGATTTACAAGGTTTATATTACGAACAGCGTGCTTCGGCAGGTTTAATTATTACCGAAGGTTCTCAGGTTTCTAAGGAAGCTGTGGGCTATATTAATACTCCTGGTATTCACTCTAAAGCGCAAGTGGAAGGGTGGAAAACGGTCACCAAACGTGTACACGCCAAAGGTGGTACTATTTTTATTCAGTTATGGCATGTTGGTCGTATTTCGCATCCCGATTTTCATGATGGTGCCTTGCCAGTATCTGCGTCTGCTATCAATCCGAATGCCCAGTCTTTTACTCCAAATGGTTTTAAAGATACCGTAACTCCAAAAGCGATGACGGCTGGAGATATTAAACGAACCGTTAACGATTTTAAAAATGCGGCTGCTAATGCTGTGGAAGCTGGCTTTGATGGTATTGAGTTGCATTCGTCAAATGGGTATTTGTTTCAGCAGTTTTTTAATGGCTGTTCTAACACTAGAACGGATGCGTATGGTGGCTCTATTGAAAACAGAGCGCGTTTCTTTTTTGAAGTTTTAGACGCTATGAAAACCGTGATTCCACAAGAAAAAATTGGAGTACGTTTTAATCCGTCGTTACATGGGCTGTTTGGTATTACGGTAGATGAAGAGACCATTCCGACATTTGAATATATTATTAAAAAACTGAATGACTATAATTTGGCTTATGTGCATTTGTCAGAACCGTTTACCGATGTTTCTGAGGTGCCGTTTGCTGTGACTGATATTGCTAAGCATTTTCGTCCGTTGTATAATGGAACACTGATGATTAATACTAATTTTGATCAGGAAAAAGGGAATAAGGTGCTTGCTGATGGAGATGCGGATTTAGTGGCTTATGGTAAGCCTTTTGTTTCTAATCCGGATTTAGTGGAACGTTTTGAGAAGCATTTAGCATTAACGGAATGGGATAAGGATACGTTTTATACTCCTGGAAAAAAAGGGTATACAGATTATCCTTTTGCTGCTGAGTAATTTTGGTCTCTTTTGATATTAGAATTGGCATTGTAGGGCTTTTGTTTTGCGATGCCTTTTTATTTGTTCATTTTAGTTCACTAGGTTTCTATTTTATTAAATTGGTGTTCATGAATGCTATCGCATTTGTCTTGATGCAAACTGCAGGGCGCATTATGAGATTCATAGACGAATAAACGAACCAAAAAATATTAAGAATTAGTTATTGTTTAATTCATGAATGCTATTGTAGCATTTTTGGAGTTTTATATGTTCATTTTGTCTTGACACAAAACGAACCAAAAAGTCAAAACGATTTGTTAGGAAATTACTCATAAATTTTTATTGTTTTAAGTTTGAATTCGTGAATGCTATCGCATTTGTCTGCGCGCCATTCGCCAATACATTAATAATTTGAGGTTTTTATAGACCTATATTTTCAATACTTGATAGGATAAATTAACTTTATTCTTTGCTCATTATTTCTAAAAATCGTTGCTTCCGACGTTGTCGGCATTTGGGTGTTGATGGTTTATTTTGATTTCCATTAGTATTTCTATCATATGCGACAATTGATTTAACCGTTTGATTGTAAATTGGATGTATCTATAATGAAGTTTAATTTAAAAACAAAACCTTATGAAAGTACAACCATATTTAGCCTTTAAAGGCGATTGTAAAAACGCATTAGAATTCTATAAATCTGTTTTAGGTGGAAGCATTCAAAACGAACAAACCTATAACGATGTTAAAATTGATATTCCTGCTAACTATAGAGACAAATTACAGCATGCAGAATTGAAAGGAAAAGGATTTCATATTATGGCTTATGATGCCTCACCAGATACACCATTAACCAATGGTACTAATATTAATATGAGTATTGATTTGGATTCTAAGGAAGATGCAGTATCTATCTTTAATCAGTTGAGTGCACAAGGAACTGTACATACACCATTTCAAGAAATGTCTTGGGATGCTTTTTATGGTAGGTGTTCTGACCAATACAATGTGAGCTGGATGGTGAATTATAAAAAGTAATATACTATTGGGGTGAAAACGTTGATCATAATCGCGTTTACAGACAAAAAGCACAGTGTAAAAGCTGTGCTTTTTTTGATAAAGAAATGTTTTAAGATTACCTTATAATCTATTAATAACGAGCTTATGATCTTTCATGTTTCAATTGTTTAGATTTATTTTTATCCTGAATACGTTCACTTTAAATCATATAAAAAAAAGCAACGCTTTGAAACGTTGCTACACTAATTGTTTATAGTTTTAGTAAGTCTTTAATTGACGCGATACTATGTTTTATCTATTGCCGCACTGTCAGGATCTAAAAACTCTAACACTTTAGATGGATTTTTAATCTGCTCTGCTTTATCGGTTGTAAATACAATCGCTCCATTTAAAGCATCTGGGTTTTCACGAAGGATTTTGATACAATCGTCGTCACTAAAGCTTTCTATTGCACCTTCAATTTTTTCGGAATTGATTAACGAATTCAGACTTTTGTTGAGTCGTGTAGATACTTCTGCCCACTGTGTTCCTGTTAATTTCTGATTGGATATATCGATTGGTGAAAGGCTTTTTTCTGAAGCACTTAAATAACCAAACGTTTGTTTATCTCTTTTGTCATTGGTATTATAAATAATTGTAATTTCTTTTTTATCGTCGCTTATCACTCCCATTTTAATATGTTTTAACTTGTTCTTTTCGTTTTTGTAATTGTTTTTTTAGTTCATTAATACTTTCTGAAACAGCATCTTGAAAGGTGTCGTGTGAAGCTTCTGCAAATAGGCGAGGACCTGGTGCGCTTAATCTAATACCGCATTTCTTTCCTGTTTCGTCTGAACTTGTGTTTTCAGTTTTAAAAAATACATCTGCTCGATGTACAAAATCGAATCGTGTAAAAATGGTTTCTAGTTTTTCTTTTGTGAAATTTTCTAAAGTATCGCTAGCGTTAATATCATGATATTCGAAAATGATTGTGTTATTATCCATAATTTTTTTGTTTTTAAGGTTATAGTTAAAATTAAAGCTAATGCTAGTGTTTGCTTAACTTATATGCGATAAATGTTCGCTTGTTTGGTTTGGGACTGTTTTTTTTAAATTATAAGTGTAATTATTACGAAAAGTTGATTGGTTACCTTACTCTTTTTATATGTTCATTTTGTCTTGACACAAAACGAACCAAAAAGTCAAAACGATTTGTTAGGAAATTACTTCGTATCATTCGCTGATGCATTAATATTTTGAGGTCTTTATAAAATTTATATTTTCTGTACTAGATTTTGGAAATTAACGTTGTTTTTAGCTCACTATTTCTGAAAATCGTTGCTTCCGACGCTGTCGGAATTTGGGGGTTGAGTTTTTGCTATTGGTTTGTTTGCTTTTAAAAATTTAAGCTCATTTATTACTTAAAATTTAATTATGTGGATTGTCTCCTTGAGGATTAGTGAAAAGCAAAATATATTTTGTTTTGAAACTACCGAGCGAAGCTCTTAGTGGTTTTTTTTTAGTTTTGTATCATATGAATACTTAAGTTTTTAAGGCTTTATGTTGATTGGTTACCTTACTCTTTTTATATGTTCATTTTAGTTCACTAGGTTTTTATTTTATTGAATTAGTGTTCATGAATGCTTTCGCATTTGTCCTGACACAAACTGCGAAGCATATCATGAGTTCCAAAATAAATAATAGATTTATACGAATAAACGAACCAAAAAGTACTCAATCTTCTATTTTAATACATTTGATTACGTGAATCTTCGATTTCAAAACGATTTATTAGGAAATTGCAAGCATCATTCGCAGTTGCATTAATATTTTGAGGTTTTTATAAGATCTAAATTTCGAATACAAGTTATATACTCAATAACAATATTAAAAAATACCTAATACAGGGTATTGATTTATATAAATACGGTTTTTATATTTGAGAAAACAATCAATTATTTAATTATGAGGTACTTAATAATAATTTTACTTTGCTTAGTAACTGATTTTCAAGGACAGTTAACAACTTATGATTTTGAATATTTAAAACAAACAGATAGTAAATCAAACTCTTTATTTGGAACTTGGTTATTAATGAGTGACAAATGTTCAGACCTAAATGGCAATCCATATTATTTTAAATTTAATTCAGATGGTACAGGAGAGGTTAATTCTAATAATTGTAATAAAATTTGTACAGATAGTAATTTTATTGCAAAAATAACCTACACATTTACTGATAACACAATAGACTTTAAATATGATCATAAAAATGGATCTACCTGCAAACTATCAACGGATATTCCTTGGGAAATGCACATAAGTAGTTATACAATTTCTAATAATATATTAAGCATAGGTGGTGCAAATTTTAAAAGGAAAGAAGATTAATTGATTTTATACGTACCTAAACCTTAAAGTCATAAATATACGGAGTGTCTGGCAGGCATTTGGCTAAGAATATAATATCAAACCAACACCAATTAAAATCCCTGCTAAAGGAACTAATTTTTTGCGCTTATTATGCTCTTTAAAGACTAAACCACCAACAACTACAGCTATTAATATTTGACTTCGTTTAATGGCTGACAATAGCATAATTAAGGCATCAGGATCTTGCAACGCTTTAAAATAGAAGTAATCTGCGGCTTGCAATAAAATACCAACAGCGATAATGGACCAACGGAATTTAAAAGCTTTTCGTTTTTCGGCATAGGGAAACCATGTGATGCTTAGAATGACGAGTAAAATAAGTATGGTGTATAGACAAAACCAGAATTGAAGGGTTTGTGGGTTAAGGCTTAGGTTTTGGATTAAGAATTTATCGTATAAACCACTAGAAGCGCCTAAAAACGTCGCACCAATAATAGCAAAGATCCATTTGTTGCGCTTAAAATTAATGCCTTCTTTCTTTCCAATTTTGGAGTAAAGCATGACAGAGAATATAATGAGGAAAAAGCCAAGCCATTGTAAAGTGTTTGGTTTTTCTTGGTAGATTAAAATCGCACCAATAAAGGTGAAAAACGGTCCTGCGGAACGAATAGGAGTGACAATAGTAATGGGTAAATGCTTCAACGCTTGGTAAGCTAATATCCAAGAACTTGCCATAATTACTGATTTTATAAAGATAAAACCATGAGTTTGCCACGAAATCTTTTGAAAATTATAACCGTGATCAAGTGCGTAATCTGGATAAAAAACAGACAAACCATAAAACGCCGCTATAAATAAAAACCCACTTGAAACTGTACCTAAAAGCACAGGAAATACTTCGTTTCCTTGTACGGCATGTTTTTTACATAAGTTGTGTAATCCTAAGAAAAGAGCAGCTAATAAACCAAGATACATCCACATAATGGGTGCGAAGATAGTATTTAGTTTTATTTAAAGACTTCTAATGATACTGCTTTTTTGTTAGGCTTAATTACTTTGAGCTTTCTGAATATATTAGCCAAATACTAAATGCTGATTAAATAGTTTTTTTGAAATATTTTATCGTAAACATCTTTGCTAAACATATAAAGTTGTGCGGGTTTTTTAGAAACACCCACTTGCTTTTCATCTAAGGGAATGATGTACTTTTTATTAATTAACTTTCTCCTAAAATTACGATTATCTATTTCTATACCTAATATAGATTGATACGCGTCTTGTACCTCGTTAATTGTGAATTTATCGGGTAACAATTCAAAAATAATAGGTTCAGCTAAACATTTTATTTTTAAATCTTCGTAAGCTTCTTTTATAATTTGTTTGTGATCAAAACCTAGCTCTGGTAAATCACCTACTGGAAACCATTTCGCTTTAGAAACATTATCTGTAACCTCTACATCTTCAGTTTTTAATAAAAAGTAATATGCTATTGTAATGGTTCTTAAGTTAAATTTCTGACTTTCAATCCATATTAAGTCTTTAGGGTTGGTTAATCGGTCTGGATCTCCAAAGGCTTTAAATTGTTTTTTGTATAAATTATTTAACCCAGTAAGCTCTTTAAGTACACGTTCCGCTGCCTTATCTAGTGTTTCATCTTCAAAAACATGATATCCGGTAAGGACATAATCATTGACTAGTACATCCTTTTTATCTTCAGATTCTAGATAACGCTTAATTAATAAAACGTTGAGCGATTTGGTAATAATATCATACCCAAATACAACACAATCAACAGATAAATTAGAGATTAATTCAGACTTCATAAGCAAAATTAGATAATAATTAGTATTAAAACATATTAATAAACGTCATTTTGACATCTTTTAGGTTTTTCTTTAAAACCTTTTGTTTACAGGCTTAAAATATCAATATAGCATATTTTAAAGCTAAAATAACACATTTTTTTTAAGTGAAATAGGAAAAGATATAAAAATAATTTATACATTTGAAAAATAAACGTAATAATGACGTTTAATAAAAGTAACTTATAAACTATAAAGATGGCAACGTACAAAACACTCTATTTCGTAAGGTTTGTTTTTAGAAGCATCACTTCTAAACATTTTGAGTTTCAAAACGTTAAACTACCTAAGGCTACGACAAGTATCTGCGTAATTATTCTTATTTTTATTGCACAAGGCAGGGCCTTTGCTCAAGAGGCTAAAGAGGATTATACTCCTTTTGTGGTTCATGGCCATATAAAAAACATGCATACATGGCATGGCTTTTTAGTGCATCCTGGAGCTGTGTTTGCTACCAGTTTGGAATATAATTCTCGAAACACAAAGTTTACATTTGGTGTTTGGGGTGGTGCTAGTTTTTCTAGCATTGATGTAGAAAATTATAACACAGGTGAATTAACAAGCGCCAACTATAAAGAGTTTTCTATATATACTAAGTACAAATTTAACGAACGCTTTTTTGTAGAAGCGGTTTCTCATAATAATTACACAGGAGTAGAGGAGCGCGGAGATAAATTACACTATTGGAGTTACGATAAAACACAAGGTTACAATTTTGTTGATCTTAATTTTGGTTACAATGTCACACCTAAGACCTTATTGTATTTTGCTACAATATTAGGAGGTGGTTCTGGGGATTATGAAGTACAAGCGGATGGCACTTTAAAAAACTCATGGACTCATTATTTTGAAGTTAAGCATAAAGTTTGGGAAAAAGACGCGACTAGCTTATCGTTATTTACAGGAGGGGCTTGGTCTTTTATTACAGATAAAACCTTTTATACAGCTGGAGTTGGAAACATTATTAATGTAGGTGCTACACTTAATAAGGAGCTTAAAATTGGTAATTACAGCGTTCCTGTAGAAGTTATGGCTATGTGGAATCCGGAACAGGAGAGAACCGTACTACAGCTAGATATAAGACTTTTTTAAATTGAGACAAAACACGATTTAACTACTAAATAATAAGACTATGAACTTTAAACACCTTGCTACCGTTTTCAATTACCGTATAGGGATTATTGCCCTTATCTTAGGTATTAATTTAATGAGTTGTGTAGAAGAATTAAACACTGTACAAGCTAACACTAATAATAGTGATGCTGCTGGAGAACTCATAGAAAGTAAAATAGACCTTACAGGAAAAAAAATAGGTTATTGTACTCCTTCGTTAAATGCTCCGTATTACCAGGCTTTGTTTCAAAGTATAAAAAGTACAACTGAAGCAAATGGCATGCAGTTTTTATCAGCAGATGGTCAAAATGACATTACAAAACAAGTCGCCGCAGTTGAGGATTTAATTACAAAAGGTATTGATGTTTTATTATTAAACCCTTTAGATCCGGATGCCTTAGTTGGAGCAACCAAAGCTGCAAAAGTAGCAAATATCCCTGTGTTTATTATTGATAGCGCTATTAATCCTTCTGCAGATTTTGTGACCATTATACAGTCTAATAATCTAGCAAATGGTGAGTTAGCAGGAGAATGGCTGGCTAAAAAATTTGGAAGATCCAATATGAATATTGCATTATTGAGCGGAAATGCAGGTAATCCTGTTGGCCGTACACGTAAACAAGGTTTATTGCAAGGCATTACTGAAGAACAGTTGAGAAGTTTAGGTTA
Organism: Winogradskyella sp. ECml5-4; assembly: GCF_036903175.1. Lineage (NCBI taxonomy): Bacteria > Pseudomonadati > Bacteroidota > Flavobacteriia > Flavobacteriales > Flavobacteriaceae > Winogradskyella > Winogradskyella sp. ECml5-4. The sequence continues at coordinate 79,427 of NZ_JAYJLF010000008.1, forward strand.
TATTAATCTTAATATAAAAACACAAGCCTATACCAATTGGTCGTATGCCGGAGGATTAAAAGCTATGGAAGACATATTAGTAGCACATCCAGATATTAATGTAGTAATTACAGAATCTGATGTCTGCGTATTAGGTGCCATTAAAGCAATTGCACAAGCTGGTAAAACCGATGATATTTTAATTGTAGCGGCAGCAGATGGCCAAAAAGAAGCTATAAAATACATCATGGAAACAGATTTTTATGGATGTACAGCAATGAATAGTCCTGTGCAAATAGGAAGAAAAGCAATTAAACATGCGGTGGAATATTTAAACGGTAAGCGAGAATTTTCTAAAACTACATATACACCACCTTTGCTTATTACCAAAGAAAATGCTGCCAAGTATTATAACCCGAACGCCTTGTTTTAACATTAATACCTGAGCAAATATGAAAGATACAGCGAACAATTACCGATTAGAAATGACTGGAATTGAAAAAAGTTTTGGTTTAGTTTCAGTATTAAAAGGAGTTAATTTAAAGGTAAAGCCAGGTGAAATACACGCATTGCTTGGAGAAAATGGAGCAGGAAAGTCTACCCTAATAAAGATATTAAGTGGTGTTCATCAAAAAGATGCAGGTAACGTGCTTTTGGATGGTGAAACTATACAACCCAAAAATACACACGAAGGCCAAATGTTAGGCATTAATGTGGTATATCAGGAGTTGTCTTTAGTTAATGATTTGTCAGTTGCTGAAAATATTTATTTGCACAAACTAGGTGCTAATAAAGTTTGGATGAATTGGAAAAAGCTTATCTCTGAAGCTAAAGCGCTAGTAGATTCTTTAGGATTTTCAATAGATGTCACTGCTAAAGTGAGAAATTTAAGTATCGTTCAAAAACAAGTGGTAGAAATTGCTAAAGCTATCGCTGAAGACACAAAGGTTTTAGTATTAGATGAACCTACAACCGTTTTTGATCCTAATGACATTAAGAAGTTATTCAACAATCTAAGACGTTTAAAACAAGATGGAGTTTCTATCATATATATATCACATCATCTGGATGAAATATTTGAAATAGCAGATACCATTACGGTTTTAAGAGATGGAGTAGATACAGGTAGTGTAGCAGTTTCTGAGACCAATACGGATGCAGTAATTCATTTAATGATTGGTAGAGCCTTAGAAGATTTATACCCAACACGTACCATAGAAATAGGAAAAAAACCAGTGCTCGTTGTTAAAAATTTAGAAGGCAAACGAGGCATTGTAAAAGATGTGTCTTTTTCGGTACATGCAGGAGAAGTTTTAGGCATTGCAGGTTTGGGAGGAAGTGGTAGAACCGAAACAGGAAAATTAATTTTTGGTGCCCATAGAAAGAAGTCAGGCATTATCACTTTAAATGGAGTTGAAATACACGCTAAGAGCCCTGTTGATGCTGTAGGATATCAAATTGGATTTGTATCTGAAGATCGAAAAGAAGAAGGCGTCTTTTTACCTTTATCAATTCGTAGAAATATTAGTGTTACAAATTTTGACTCTATATCAAGCAAACTCGGTTTTATAAACACTAAAGATGAATACAAAAATATTTTAGACCTCATACAACGCTTAAATATTAAAACACCTCATTCTGAAGTTGATGTTAAGAATTTAAGTGGAGGAAATCAACAAAAAGTCGCCTTAGCCAAATGGTTAAGTATAGACAGTAAAGTTATCATTATAGATGAGCCTACACGAGGAGTAGATGTAGGTGCTAAAATTGAAATATACAACCTCATTAATGAAGTCGCTAAAAAAGGAGTTGCTGTTGTAGTCATCTCTTCAGATATGCCTGAGATTATGGGAATATCAGACCGTATTTTAGTCATGCATGAAGGTCGTAATTATGGTGAACTTTCTAAAAAAGAATTCTCAGAAGAAAATATTTTACGCTATGCCATTGGCAAACCTCTAAAACAAGAAACATTAATCTCTTAAAAAAATTAAGTTATGGCTTTATCAATTAAACAGCAACTAAATAGTCCAGGTGGTTTACTTAAGTTTTTAGTAAAGTACAATACCATATTTATTTTTGTACTACTGGTTATATTTTCAGCTATTATATCTGATGTTTTTTTTACATCTGCTAATCTCTCAAATTTATTAAAACAAGTTTCGGGTATTGGTATTATAAGTATAGGAATGCTTATTGTGATTCTTACAGGAGGTATAGATTTATCCGTAGGTTCCATGGTCGCGCTTTTAGCAGTGATATTTGCCATGTTAATCAACGTTATTATTTTACCATTAGCCATACTATTTACCATCTGTATTGGTTTTGGTTTGGGAAGTATATCGGGTTACTTAGTCGCATTTCAAAAAATGGCACCCTTTGTAGCAACCTTAGCTTTAATGACCATTGCCAGAGGATTAGGGTTTATTTACTCTAACGGTTCGCCTGTTACATTTAAAACAGCAGGTGGTGTATTTATGTCTGATTTTGCAAACAATTCTACTTTAGGATTACCAAATATTTCCATCATATTTTTCTTAGTGGTTATTATCGCCATGATCATGCTAAAATACAATGTGTTTGGTCGACTAGTAATAGCCATTGGTAGTAATGAAGAAGCAGCAAGATTATCGGGTATTAAAGTGAATAAATACAAGTTTCTGGTGTATGCCATTTCTGGTGCTTTAGCAGCGGTTGCGGCTATTGTTGTGGCTTCTAGAACCAATTTAGGCTCGCCAAATATGGGTATGGCTTGGGAACTCGACGCTATTGCAGCTGTAGTTATTGGAGGAGCGAGTTTAAATGGAGGTAGAGGTACCGCTATAAACACATTAATGGGAGTTTTAATTTTAGGTTTAATTGGCAATATTTTAAACCTTTTAAATGTGCCTTCATATCCACAGCAAGTGGTAAAAGGCGCTATTATCATTTTTGCAGTATTACTACAACGATTTGAAAGCAAATAACACAACTAAAGCATAAAAAATCATGACAACATATACACTGAATCAAGAAAATTTAAATGCTATTTCAGAACGTGTTTCTACACCTAAATACAATAGAACGCAATTAACAACAGGTATTGTACATATTGGTATTGGTGGGTTTCATCGCGCTCATGAGGCATTTTATACGGATCAATTATTACACGACACATCCATAACTAATTGGGCTATTTGTGGAGTGGCTTTATTACCGCACGACACCAAAATATACCAAACTCTTAAAGCTCAAGATGGCTTGTACACCCTTATGGTTAAGGAATTTGACGGTTCTTTAAGTAAGCGTGTTATAGGCACAATTACAGAATTACTTTTTGCTCCAGAAGATCCTTCCAAAGTGATAGAAAAGATAGCGAGTCCAGAAGTTAAAATCGTTACTTTAACTATCACTGAAGGTGGATATAACTACAATGAAGCTACAGGTGCTTTTGATGATAAAAATCCATCTATTTTATATGATATCGCATATCCAACACAACCTAAAACGGTGTTTGGGTATTTAACTCAAGCTTTAAAGCTAAGACAGCAAAAAGGTTTAAAAGGCATCACAATTCAATCTTGTGATAATATTCAAGGTAATGGTGATATGACTAAGCAAATGTTATTAAGCTACGTAAAACTAGCAGATCCAGCATTAATCCCATGGATAGAACAGCGTGTTGCATTTCCAAATAGCATGGTAGATCGTATAACACCAGCAACAACAGCTGCAGATATAGAACAACTAAAAACAGAAGAAGGTATTGTAGATGCTTGGCCTGTTGTATGCGAACCTTTTAAGCAATGGGTTATAGAAGACCAATTTAGTAATGGAAGACCTCTTTGGGAAGTTGTAGGCGCACAATTTGTAAAAGATGTCGAACCTTATGAAAAAATGAAGTTAAGCCTTTTAAATGCAGGGCATTCGGTTTTAGGGATTTTAGGAGCTTTAGTTGGATATACAACTATTGACGAAGCCGTAAATGATAAGAATATCAACGCGTTTTTAGAACATTATTTAAAACAAGAGGTCGTTCCAACGCTTAGTGATTTAGAAAATGTTGACTTAGAAGCCTATATAGCATCATTATTACAGCGTTTTGGAAATGTTAGTATTAAAGACCAAATAGACCGTATTTGTTCAGAAAGTTCGGCTAAGTTTCCAATATTTATTTTGCCTACCGTTAAAGCTAATTTAAAGTTATCTAGACAAACTGAATTAGCTGCTTTTGTTGTAGCTGCTTGGGCTATTTATAGCTTAGGCACTAATGAAAAAGATGAACATTTAAATATTAAAGATGCTCTAAAAGATACCTTACATAAACAGGCGGAGTTGGCATCCCAAAATCATCCTGAATATTTTCTAGAAATTGAATCTGTTTTTGGAAACTTAAAAACGTCTAAACCTTTTGTAGATGCTTATGTTAAAGCGTATAAAACAATAACAAAAGAAGGTGTAATTATAGCTGTTCAAAACATTAACCTTAGCCAAATTAATTCTATATAAATGAAAAATATTGTTTGTTTTGGAGAAGTGTTATGGGATGTGTTTCCTAACCACAAAACCATTGGAGGTGCTCCATTAAATGTGGCATTGCGGCTACAGTCTTTTGGACATAAAGTGGCTATGATAACCAAAATTGGAAAAGATGCATTGGGGGAAACCATTTTTGAATACATTAAAACAAATGGAGTTGAAGTCGATTATATTCAAAAAGACGACCATTTAAAGACTGGTGAAGTTGAAGTCTCATTAAATGAAGAAGGTTCTGCAACCTATGTTATACATGCACCGAGAGCTTGGGATGCTATTGAACTAACTGAAGCGGCAAAACAAATAACTGCGACGTCAGATGCCTTTATTTTTGGAAGCTTGGTGGCAAGAACAGCAGTTTCTAAAGCAACGTTATATCGTCTTATTGATTGTGCTCCATATAAAATATTTGATGTTAATCTTAGAGCCCCTTATTACAGCTTAGAAGAATTGAATTATTTGATGAATGCTGCTGATTTTATAAAATTTAATGACGATGAAATCTTTGAAATTTGTAACAGCTTATATGGAAAAAGCATTGCTTTAGAAGAATGTATTCGACTCATATCAAAACAAACCTCAACGGCATCAATCTGCGTGACCTTGGGTGCTAAAGGAGCTGTGTTATTTGTGGATAATGAGTTCTATTATAATGCTGGTTATACCGTAAACGTCATAGATACTGTTGGAGCAGGAGATGCCTTTCTCGCTACACTAACACATAAATTATTAACAGGTAGTACACCACAGAAAGCCATAAATTATGCTTGTGCAGTAGGAGCTTATGTCGCAAGCCAAGCAGGTGCAAACCCTAAATTTGAAAAAGAAGATATTGAAAAATTAATGCTTAGCATTTAAACGGAAACGCTAAGTTTACTTGGTTGTTTAATAGCACTTAAGAGCTTCACAAAAATTGTGAGGCTTTTTTGTTGTATAAGGTCTGTGTAGAGACTTAAAATCATTGTTTTAAGCAATAAAAAAGCCTGCATACATTATGTTATACAGGCTCTCTCGCTATCAATCAAATCAAAATCAAATCATTATACTACGCCTTTTTAAGCGCTTCTATTAATTTCTCTGCAACCAAAGTTGAAGATGCAGGGTTTTGCCCTGTAATAAGGTTGCCGTCTTGCACAGCATAAGCTGCCCATTTATCAGCATTAGAATAATGTGCTCCATTTTCAATAAGCATATCTTCTAATAGTAATGGTACAACTTCAGTTAAGCCCACAGCTGCTTCTTCTAAATTTGAAAAACCAGTTACTTTCTTACCTTTTACCAATGCTGTTCCGTCTTCATTTTTTACATCTTTTAATACAGCTGGTGCATGACATACAAAAGCAATTGGTTTTTCTTGACGATCAAACTTTTCAATCAATGCCACTGAATTAGCATCATTGGTTAAATCCCATAAAGGACCATGACCACCTGGATAAAATACAGCATCAAAATCATCTGGATTCATATCTGCTAATACTTTAGTGTTTGCAATTTTATCTTTGGCTTGGGCATCTTTGTTAAAGCGCTCAGTAGCCTCGGTTGCTGCATCTGGCGAATCGCTACTTGGATCTATTGGAGCAGCACCACCTTTTGGTGTCGCAATAGTAATAGTTGCTCCTTTATCTAATAAGGTGTAATATGGACTTGCGAATTCTTCAACCCAAAATCCTGTTTTCTTTCCTGTATCTCCTAATTTATCGTGAGATGTTAATACGAATAATACGTTCATTTTCTTTTCTTTTTTAATTTTTTTGTACTTCTGAAACGGTTTCAGAAGGTATGCTTGCTTTAAAATCTGGTCTCAAAATCAATTGAACAGACCTTCAGTTTAAATTAATACGCCATTTTTACAATTTTCTCTACCTTATCTGGAGATAAAGTCTGGTGCTCGCCTAATGTTTTCCAACCACGATCGGTAAAACGTTTTGCTATTTCTTCAGCTGTACCTTCGTAATCGTCTGTATAATCTGATAATTTGGTGTCGATACCTAATTCGTGGAAAAAAGCTGTTGTTCTTTCAATGGCTGCATAGGCTTTATCGTCGGTATTACCTTCCGTAATATTCCAAACGCGCTCTGCGTATTGTGCTAATTTTTCTTTCTTTGCTTCAAAATTAAACTTGTAATGGCTTGGTGCGATTATGGCTAAAGTACGCGCATGATCAATACCAAATAACGCTGTTAACTCGTGTCCCATCGCATGAACAGCCCAATCATTTGGTACACCTTTTTGAATTAATCCGTTTAAGGCCATAGTACAACTCCACATAAAGTTAGAGGCTGCTTTATAATCTGTAGGATCTTTCAATACTTTCGGTGCCACCTCAATGATGGTTTGTAAAATGCTTTCAGCAAAACGATCTTGTAGCAACGCACCAATAGGATACGTCATGTATTGTTCTAAAACATGGGTAAATGAATCCATTAATCCATTAGCTAATTGACGTTCTGGAATCGATGCTATCACTTGAGGATCTAATATGGAGAACTCAGGAAATAAACCAGGTCCTCCCATGGTACGTTTCTCTTTTGTTTCTGCTCTTGTGATTACAGCACCAGAATTCATTTCAGACCCTGTAGCAGGAAGCGTTAAAACGGTTCCGAAAGGCATTCCTTTTTCAGTTCTAATATTTTGGGTTAAAATATCCCAAGGTGTATCACCTTCATACAAGGCTGCAGCTGATAAAAACTTTGTTCCATCAATTACAGATCCACCACCAACGGCTAATAAGTACGTAATGTTTTCGTCTTTAATCACTTTTAAAGCCTCCATTAACTTAGCGTATTCTGGATTTGCAGGAATGCCTCCAAATTCAACAACGTCTACTTTAGATAAGGCTGTCTTTACCTGATCGTAAATACCATTTTTCTTAATACTTCCGCCTCCATAAAGCAATAATACTTTGGCATCTTTAGGGATTTCGTTTTCTAGTTTTTCTATAGTGTCTTTACCAAATATGATTTTGGTAGGATTTTTAAATTCAAAATTATTCATCTTCTTTTCTTTTTAATTATTAATTCTTGTTATACAACCACGCTCAATATTCCTTTAGATAGTATACACTCTAAATAGGACGATTAGAGAGCAGTATTGTCTTAAATTTTAACAACCATTTTTCCTTTATTCTTACCTTCAAATAAGTCAATAAAAGCTTGAGGTATATTATCAAAACCTTCAACTATGGTTTCAGAATAGGTGAGTTTACCTTCTGCTAACCAAGACGTTAATTGTGTCATTGCTTCTGAAAATTTCTCAGCATAATTAGAAACAATAAACCCTTGCATTAAGGCACTGTTTTTTACTAAGAACGGTTGTACACTTAAACTTTTTGGTGCTTCTGTATTATTATAAACCGAAATAGCACCACAAACTATAATTCTGGCCAATCGGTTAATATTAACTAATACAGCATCTGAAATAGGGCCACCTACATTATCAAAATAGATATCCACTCCGTTAGGAGCAGCTTCAGCGATAGCCGCTGTCATATCTTTAGTAGTGTTGTAATTAATACCAGCATCGAAACCAAATTTCGATTTTAAGAGCTCAATTTTTTCATCTGAACCTGCAATTCCAATAACTCTTAGGCCTAATATTTTACCTATTTGTCCTACAACAGATCCTACAGCACCAGCAGCACCAGAAACCACTAAAGTTTCGCCTTTTTTTGGTTGCCCTATTTCTGTTAATCCGCAATAAGCTGTTAAGCCTGTCATACCTAGAATTCCTAAATAAGCACTTAATGGAGCTTTAGAAGGATCTACTTTATTTAAGCCTTCACCATTAGACACTTGTAGTGTTTTCCAACTAAGCATACCAGAAACATAATCTCCTTCTTTAAAATTATCGTTTTTAGATGAGCTAACTTTAGCAATAACTCCGGATTGTACAGGTTGGTTTAATTCAAAAGGTGGTACGTATGATTTAGCATTACTCATACGTCCTCTTAAATACGGGTCAACCGATACATATTCTGTCTCTAAGAGCAGTTCTCCCTCTTTAATTGTTAGTTCTATATCTTCAGTTTTAAATTCAAAATTAGATACAGAGGGTTTCCCTTCAGGTCTACTATTTAATAAAATGGTCTTAATCATAATGTTTTGTTTTTTTTACTTCATTACAGTTACTAAATCTTCCATAGGTTTTCTTACCTTAACTAGATTTACTAACCAATCTTCATTTTCTTTTCTATAACCAATAGGCATTAAAACAGCACTGCGTAATCCTTTTTCGCGTAATCCAAGAATTTTATCTACAGCATCTGGATCAAAACCTTCAATAGGAGTGGCGTCTACACCTTCAAAAGCTGCTGCTGCTAAAGCTTGTGAGAATGCAATATAAGCCTGTTTTGCAGCGTGGTTAAAGTTCTCTTCAGCATCTTTCTGTGGATAAGAGCTCAATAACATTTGTCTATAATTTTCCCAACCTTCATTTTTAAAACCACGAATATCATTGGTTAAATCGAACATGTAATTTATACGTTCCTCGGTATAAGTATCCCAAGCCGCAAAGACGAGTAGGTGAGAGCAGTCTGTAATTACCGATTGATTCCAAGCTACTGGTTTAATCTGTTCTTTTAATTCCTTGTTTTCAATAACAATAATTTCAAAAGGTTGTAAACCACTTGATGTAGGAGCCAAACGTGCTGCTTCTAAAATATTTTGAAGTTTTTCATCAGGAACAGTGTCACCATTCATTGCTTTTGCAGCGTATCTCCAATTTAATTTATCTAATAATTCCATAATTCTATTTTCTTTTTAAGCGTTGTTTCCTAATTTGTTTATGTGTTCAGAAGTGATAATCACTTCTGAATAATTGGTATTAGCTAAGCCTATCATAGCTTGCGCTATGGTCTCTGCATTCACTATTTTATACTTTTTTAGTTTACCGATAAATAAGGGCTGAATGACTTTGAAGATCACCAATCCTATTTTTTCTAATAATCGAGTTTCTTGTCTATCACCACCAATTAAAGATGGTCTTAAAACATATGTATTTTTAATCTGCTGCTTTAAGACGCTGTTTTCCATTTCGCCTTTGGTCTTGTTGTAAAACACAGTGCTATTTTTATTCGCTCCCATTGCTGAAATGACTAAAAATGTAGAGATGTTATTTTCTTTTGAAAGCTTTGCAGCCGCAACCGGAATTCCGAAATCTATTTTTTTATAAAGCGTTTTGTCTGGTGTCTTTTTCGCTGTGGTACCAATACAGCAATACACGTCGTCTGCTGTAAAATCAGTTTTAAATTGGTTGAGCTCTAAAAGATCACCAATAAACTGTTGGACTTTATCAGGTAGACCTTCAATTTTAGAGCGTGAAAACAATTTTATAGTGTCGTAACGCTCGTCTTCAATTAATTTTTGAAGTACAAAACCACCCGTTAAACCAGATGCACCTAATATGATTGCTGTCTTTTTCATCTTATTGACACATTTTTATACTGCTCCAAGCAGATTGATAAGCTTCTTCTAAATGTGTTTTATCTAATGTAAATGCGCCTCGTTTTTGAGTCATCATTAAAAACGATAAAGGGTTGATAGCATAAGCATACAATAAATAATCTGAAAGCGGTTTTATAACCCCTTCTTTTTTGCCACGTTCCCATAGATCGAGTAGAGGCTGTAAGTGCTTAATACCTTCTTGTCTACTTTCCTCGTCAATCATTGGAGTATTATCACACTGTGCTAAAAACATGGCATGTTCACTTTCGTTCAGTTTAAAATCTGCAATACGTTTCCAAATCATTTTAAATCCTTCTTCAATAGGCATAGTGGGATCATAATTAGCAAATGCATACTTGGTGTATTCTGCCTTCACATCTATGTACGTTTGATTCACTAAATCTTGTTTGTTTTCAAAATATAAATAAATAGTTGCTGGTGATACATTTGCCATTTTAGCAATTTTGCTCATAGGCGTTGCATGAAACCCATTATTGTTAACCAACTCTATAGTTGCTTTAACAAGTGCATTACGTTTATCTATACTTTTTTGAAGTTTTGCCATCGTGTTTTAATTCTGATACAAATATACATTAAAAATGAACGTTCATTCTTTTTTTAACAAAGGTTTAAATATTGAGATAAAAAATGTATTGATAATAGGGTCGTATTTTATGTACGAAAGTTCAATAAACCAACTAAATAATAAGGAGTTATAGTCTTTAAAAATAGCTTAAAAAGAGCATAAGGCGGAAGTGTATAACAGGTTTTTTTATGCAAGTAAAGTAGCTCTTATGACATTAGTGAGCTAAATAAGGTATGACAAGCTATAAATGCAATTACAGATAAAATAATGCCTATTAAAAAGATATTAAACGATTTACGAAGCAACTTAAACTTACGGTCTATCGTTTTTCCTAAATGGTAAGTATCTTTTGCAATAGTTCTATATAATTCGTCTCCTTCATTCATTAGATTTGTTATACTGTTTACATATTCATCCTCTTCCATATCTTGAAAGTTGCCATAAAACATTAAGTTGTTTGTTTCTGCTTTTCCATGTACTAATTCTGGTCGTGTTGCAAAAATGGCAAATGTGATAGAGGCGAGGTTTGTAATCAAAATCATGACTACAGGATAAATGAGATGAGGATCGGTATCTAACTGACTCATAACAGTACCTAATATTAATGAAAGAATTAAGGCATTTATAGAGATTAAAATATTGGATTTGGTGTCTATCATTGTATTTAAGGTGTACTGGTTTCTAGACAATAACCGAAACAAGGTTTCAACACCTCTTTCTGAGCGTGGTGAAATTTTTGACAGTTTCTTTTTCAATTTTTTTAAGGCTTCTTTGTCAATATGTAACTCTTCCATTAAATATTGATCTTCTGCTTTCTCTTTTGATTTAGCACTCATAACTAGATACCTTATAATTTAAACCTATTTATAAATATAGCTATTACTCTTACCAAAAGTAATAGCTTATGATACTATTTTTATATTCCAAAACCTATTTACAGTATGGCTTTAGCTATTTTTTAGTTGAGTAATAGCTGCTTCAAAAAAGGCAACACCTTCAGATTCTACAATAGTATCTGCCTTAAGAATTGCGCCAATAAAGTCACCAGATTTCCATTCTCCAAATTCTAATTTTGGTAATTGAGACGTCTCTATTTTACCACCATTTTTATATCCAGAGATATATAAATAATGCTTATTACTAATTGTGTCAGGAATAGCTAAACCTAATCCAATAGTGATATCAGAATTAGGTAGTGCACTATAAATTCCGGTATCAAAATGATGTGGCCACACTCTTATAGAAGCATCAAGACCATAAATCCTGTCAATCTTTTCAAGGGCTAATTGTGCTAAAACACGTAGGTTTTTGAGTGCGTCTAATTGGTCGGAATCTAATAATTCAAACGTAAAAGAATGATTTATTGCATAAGGTAAATCGTAGTGAAACTCATAATTATAAGTTTTATTTAAATGGGCTTTAGACGTGTCTTCTAGCCAATTTAAAACTTCGGCATGCATAGCTCCATCTAACTCAAAAGTTGTAATGCCTTTATTAGATTTCCATTCTAAGGAAAAGGTCTCATAATTCAAACATAATTGATCTCCTTTGTCTGAAAGTGTATGCGTACAAAGACATCCATTTTCGATGTTAAAACCTAAGTTTGTATGACTGTCGTCTGATTCCTTTTCTAGAAAACTAATTCCAGCCGCAGCTAAGTATTGTGCTGCTAAATGCATTTGTTTTTCCATAGTATATTATTTTATTCCTGCGTAATTAATTCCTGTAAGTTGATGTATATCGTTATCGTAAGTTGAAAGGTCTTCTTGATTAAATTTAGAGATATCATTATAACCACAAGCGCGTGCCACAACTTTTATTAAATCGTTACTTGCTTCAAAGTAATTTTGTAATTGCTTTGCTGAAGCATCAATAAGCAATCTGCTACGTAAAGATTCTTTTTGAGTAGCAATACCAACAGGACAGTTATTACTTCCACAAGCACGCATCCCTAAACAACCAATAGCTTGTAAGGCCGAGTTAGATACTGCAATAGCATCTGCACCAAGCATCATCGCTTTTGCAAAATCTTCGGCTACTCGTAAACCTCCTGTAATGATTAAAGTAACATCTGTTGCTCCAACTTTATCCATATAAGCTCGCGCTCTAGCTAAGGCAGGAATAGTTGGCACATTAATATGATCTCTTAAAATAGTAGGTGCAGAGCCTGTTCCGCCACCACGACCATCCAAAATAATATAATCCACACCAACGTCGAGTGCAAACTGGATATCTTTTTCAATATGACTTGCAGCCAGTTTAAATCCAATAGGAATCCCGCCTGTATGTGTTCTTACTTTTTCGGCAAATACTCTAAAGTCTTCAACAGTATGAAAGTTTGGGTTTGCAGCTGGTGAAATGGCTGTTTCGCCTTCTTTTAAGCCTCTAACTTCAGCAATTTCTTTACTAACTTTAGTACCTGGTAAATGACCACCTGTTCCTGTTTTTGCACCTTGACCTGCTTTAAAGTGAAAAGCTTGTACATGGTCTAATTTGTCCCAAGAAAAACCAAATTGTGCCGAAGCTAATTCGTAAAAATACTTGGAGTTACTCGCTTGCTCTTCTGGTAACATACCTCCTTCACCAGAGCAAATGCCTGTTCCTGCCAATTCAGCTCCTTTAGATAGTGCAATTTTAGCTTCACGAGATAAAGCACCAAAACTCATATCACTTACAAAAAGTGGTATATCTAATTCTAAGGGCTTTTTTGCTTTAGGGCCAATTACCACTTTAGTAGCAACAGCTTCATGATCTAATAAAGGTCTCGAAGCTAATTGCGCTGGTAGAAACTGAATATCGTTCCATTGAGGAAGCGTGGTTCTATCCACTCCCATAGAGGCAGAAAATCCATGATGTCCTATGTTTTTTAAACCATTTTGAGCCAATTCTTTTATATAGCCCGTGTAAGGCTCTGTCTCTTCTGGATGTGTGTCTGCGTATGCTCCTAAATACGTATCACGATTAAAAGGTTGGGGATTACTTACTAAAAAGGCATCAATCTCAAAGGCGTCTACAAGTAAATCATCTCCTTCAACTTTAGTTGAAAACTTATGAAGCACCTCTTTATTATTATACTCTGAAACTCCTGAATCTACACGATAATCCCATCCGTGAACTCCACAAATTAGATTATCTCCATCTACATAACCATCAGACATTAGCGCTCCTCTGTGTAAACATCTGCCGTAGAGTACAGAAATAGCATCATCAAATTTTACAATGACTAAATCTAATCCGTTAACTAGAGCGTGTTCTGGTTGCTTATTTTCTAAGCTGCTTACTTGAGCAATGACTATGGGTTGTTTCATGTGAGTATCGTATATGTTATTAATTTATTTAAAAGGCAAAAGACTAATACAAAGTCTTATTTTATCAATATTCAGTATAAAGAGGCTCTAAGCTTACACTTTAAAAAGCTCATAATTCTCAGAATATTTTAAAATTGAATTTAAATAGCCTAGGAAATATTCGTCCAACCTGACGATATTAAAAGCGAAAACACCAAGATAGCCTAAAAAAAAATGGTGAACTGCATATTGTTGTTAATCAGTTGGTTTTGCGTTTGTCGAGAGATGTTAAAATTCCTTTCAAAAAAAGTAGTGTCAGTTAATGGTTTCGTTGCTGTGCGTTTTAAACAGTTAACAGAACCGCTATTCACGATGTCTTAATATGGCCAAAAATCTCATCGATACAATCCTACAATTCGTATAGTGAATCAGTGCAAACGTCTATCGCTTTATATTAGGATAGGATATCGTTTCATATTTGTAGTGTAAAATTAAATACACCTAAAAATGAAACAGTTTTTTATCATCATAATGCTATTAGTAACTCAAGTTACCTTATCGCAAGACAGCAATTCTGAACCATCAAAACTATGGACATTAGAAGAATGTCTTCAGTATGCTTTAGAAAACAACATCACTATTAAAGATGCGGCTTTAAATTACGAACAAGCAGCTGTAAATTTTAGCAAGGCAAAATCATCTAGACTACCCAACCTATATGGTTCTGCATCCGAAACATTTTCAAACGGAAATTCTATTGATCCAATTACTAGTGATTTTGTTTCTGAGCAAATTTACAGTACTAACGTTAGCCTTAATAGCTCTGTAACCTTGTTTCAAGGCAATCAGATTAATAATCAAATTGCGCAAAATGCATTATTAGTGAATCAAAGTGTGTTTCTAAAAGAAGAAACCAAAAACAACATCATCTTAAGCATTTTAGAAAATTATTTACAAATTTTATATGCTAAAGAAGGTATTACAATAGCAGAAAATAACGTATTAGCATCAGAAAAAGAACTAGAACGTGCCAAAGCAAGATTAGATGCTGGTACTATTGCTTTAAGTGATTACACTGAAGCACAGAGCCAAGCCGCAACAAATAAGTATGCTGTTATTACGGCTAAAAACACTTATCAGCAATATATTATCGCCTTAAAACAATTATTAGAGTTAGACCCAACGCAAGATATAGAAATTGAAACCTTAGGTGACAATGATAACTATATAGCCTTAGAGCTCGATAAACTGGCAATTTACAATAAAGCACTTGGTATTTTACCAGAAATTAATGCTAGTAAAATAGGAATACAGCTTAGTGAAAAAGAGTTAGACATTGCCAAAGGAGCGTATTTACCAACCTTATCGCTGGTGAGCAGTTTAGGTTCTGGATATACCAGCATAAATGATAATAACTTCTCAGATCAGTTTAATGTCAATTTTAATCAGCGTATCGGACTGTCTTTAAACATTCCCATCTTTAATAGAAATCAGACTAAAGCAGCAGTACAATCGGCACAGATTAGTATAGAAAAAGCACAGATTAATCAACAACAAACCGAAAAAGAAGTGTATAAAAAAGTGGAGACGGCTTACCAAAACGCCGTATCTGCACAAGAGCAGCTTATAGCAGCCGAAGCCTCTAAAGCAGCGGCAGAACAATCTTATAATCTAGCGCAGAAGAAATACGAATTAGGTGGCTTAAGTACTACCGATTTAGTGATTAGTCAAAACACATATACCAATGCGCAGCAAAACTATTTACAAGCGAAATACTTAAGCATTTTATACCATCAATTATTACAATTTTATCAAGGAAACACTATCAAACTTTAAATATAACCATCATGAAAAAAAATAAAAAAACCATAATCATAACCAGCATAGTTGTTATAGTAATAGCCTTTGCAAGCTACGCTTTTCTAAAGGGAGACGATGCTATGATTATTGAAGCGAAAACAATAGTAGCAAAAAAAGCAGACGTCACCACAATGGTTACTGCAACAGGAACTATAGAACCAATTACGCAAGTAGAAGTTGGAACACAAGTGTCTGGTGTCGTAGAAAAAATATATGTAGACTATAACAGTGTGGTAACGGAAGGTCAATTGATTGCCGAATTGGATAAAACCAATCTCAATGCAGCTAAAACCCAAGCACAAGCAGCTTATGACAATGCTGTAAGCCAAAGAAACTACACGAAGACAATTTACGACAGACAGAAAACCTTATACGATAATCAAGTCATAAGCAAATCCGATTTTGATGATGCCGAATACAATTATCAAACTGCAAAAGGAACAGTAACACAACGTTATTCTGACTTACAACAGGCAAGAACCAATTTAGAATACGCCAATATTTATTCTCCTATAGACGGAGTCGTATTATCGAGAGCGATTGACGAAGGGCAGACCGTAGCGGCAAGTTTAAGCACCCCAACCTTATTCACCATTGCACAAGACCTAAAAGAAATGCAAGTGGAAGCCGATGTTGATGAAGCAGATATAGGGCAAGTTAAAGAAGGCCAACGTGTAGAATTTACTGTAGATGCTTACATAGGTGAGACCTTTGAAGGTGAAGTTACTCAAGTACGATTAGATCCAACTGTTACTTCAAATGTTGTAACTTATACTGTTGTTATTAAAGCACATAACCCAGAACTAAAACTAAAACCAGGATTAACAGCAACCATCTCAATTTACACTTTAGAATTAAGTGATGTATTAACGGCAGAAGCTAAAGCCATCAACTTTGATCCTGAAAGAGAAGTTCTAAATACCTATAATCTACAACATCAATTAGAGGGGAATACAGCAGAATACCCTAGAGATGAAACTACGCTTTGGGTATTAGAAGGCAACGGAGCTATAACTCCTAAACCAGTAATTCTTGGTGCCAGTGATGGTGTTAATGTTCAAATTTTAAGCGGAATTTCAGAAGGTGAAAAACTAGTGTATAGCTTAAAAGGTGTGTCAAAATCTGAAGCTATTACGACTAAAAAAAGTACAAGTCCTTTTATACCACAACGTCCAGGAGGCAAGAAAAAATAAAGAATCATGAGTAAAGCAATCATAAAAATTGAAGATTTAAAACGAGAATTTACCATGGGAACCGAAACGGTTCATGCCTTAAAAGGTATTTCGTTTGATATCAAAGAAGGGGAATTTGTAACCATCATGGGATCGAGTGGTTCTGGTAAAAGTACCATGCTTAACATCTTAGGCTGTTTAGATCAACCCACCTCTGGAACTTATGAAATTGATGGGGTCCGTGTAAAAGATCTCAGCAGAAATGAATTAGCAACCATTAGAAACGAAAAGATTGGATTCATTTTTCAATCTTATAATTTATTAGCTAGAACATCGGCTATTGAAAACGTTGAATTACCCTTATTATACAATAGTAAAGTAACTTCTGAAGAGCGAAGGGAACGAGCAATCAAAGCCTTGGAGATGGTTGGTTTGGGTGAACGATTGCACCATACACCTTCGCAGCTTTCAGGAGGACAACAACAACGTGTGGCCATTGCCAGATCGTTGGTTAACAATCCCGTAATGATATTAGCCGATGAGGCTACAGGAAACTTAGATACACGAACTTCGTACGAAATCATGTCTTTATTTCAAGAATTAAACAAACAAGGTATTACCATCACATTCGTAACGCACGAACCTGATATAGCCACGTTTAGTAGCAGAACTATTGTATTAAAAGACGGAGACATTATGCAAGATTATAACAATGATAATATACAATCTGCAGCAAATGAATTGGCTAAACTACCCAAACAAGACCATTAATTAGGAAATGCTATATCAAAATTCCAATATAAACTTATATGTAATTGTGGTATTCCATTTGACCTTTAAAAAATAATAAATCTAAACAGATGAGACTATTAAATCTATTTAAAATCGCTACAAAAGCTATTGTTCTTAATAAAACAAGAACCTTGCTAACCATGTTAGGCATCATCATTGGTGTAGCCTCTGTAATTGCCATGTTAGCCATAGGTGAAGGCTCTAAAGAAAGTATCCGTACTACTATTTCCGCTATGGGTTCTAATATGATTACCATCAAAGCAGGAGCAGATACGCGAGGTGGAGTAAGACAAGAAGCAAGTGTTATGGAATCACTCACATTAAGTGATTATCAAGCGATAAAAAAACAGGCTTCACTGTTGAGCTACAGTACACCTGTAGTAGAAGGTAAAGGTCAAGTTATTAACGGCTCTAACAACTGGCCTTCTTCTATTTACGGAGTAAATCCGGAGTATTTAAAAATTAAAGTTGTCGACTTACAAAGCGGAAGTATGTTTACAGATGCTGAAGTACAAACGGCTGCTAAAGTGGCTTTAATTGGCCAGACCGTCGTTGATAATGTGTTTACAGACGGTCAAGATCCTATTGGGCAAATGATTCGTTTTAATAATATTCCATTTAAAGTGATTGGTGTGTTAGAAGAAAAAGGGGAGAACACCTTTGGACAAGATCAGGATGATGTGGTTATTGCACCATACACCACAGTACAAAAGCGTATTTTGGCTATCACGCATTTAAATCAAATTATGGCATCTGCGGTAAGCGAAGAAGAAGCGCCAAATGCGGTGATAGAAGTCTCTCAAATTTTACGCGAACAACATAGACTAATGGATACTGAAGAGGATGATTTTCATGTACGTTCTATGGAAGAATTAATTTCTACCTTTAGTTCTACCAGCGAAATGTTAACCATTCTCCTCGTGGCAGTCGCTAGCATCTCACTATTAATTGGCGGAATTGGCATCATGAACATTATGTATGTTTCTGTAAAAGAACGAACTAAAGAGATTGGATTACGTATGGCAGTAGGAGGCAAGGGCTCCGACATTTTAATGCAGTTTTTAATCGAAGCCATTTTAATTAGCATCACAGGTGGTGTTTTAGGAGTATTATTAGGGCTTGGAGCAACTGTGTTCATAGAAAAATTCTTAAATTGGCCTACAAGCGTGGCACTGTATTCCATTGTGATTTCGTTTGCCGTTTGTGCGGTAACTGGTATCTTTTTTGGATGGTATCCTGCACGAAAAGCATCAGCTTTAGATCCAATAACAGCTTTACGTTACGAATAATAAATCATGTACAAGAATAAAACAATTACAATCCTTACACATCTACTAGTTTGGTTAACACTATTTAGTTTACCTTACTTGTTGTCGTATGGCCAAGAACAAGAGTTAGATAGAGTAAAAGCACATTTTTGGATTCCCTTGTTCTTTTCTACCATAATCTTCTACTTCAATTACTTTGTCTTAGTAGATCGCTTTTTGTTTCCTAAAAAAATGCTGCAGTTTATACTTATAAACGCAGCATTAATTGCCTTCTTCTTGTTTTTAAAAGAATATATTGAAGATAACTTCTTTCAACAAATCATAAAAAAACGACTTGAAAACAAGAACAGAGTTGCACCACCATTTAAAATGGCCATCTATATACAAATCTTGTCTTATATGGCGCCACTGTTGTTTTCAATTGCTTTAAAAACAACAAAACGTTGGAGTAAAACAGAAGCAGAACGCAAAGAGGCAACCAATATAAAATTAAAGTCAGAATTACAGCATTTACACTACCAATTGCAACCGCATTTCTTCTTTAACTCTTTAAATAATATTTATTCATTAGTCGATATTTCCCCAGACCAAGCCAAATCGTCTATACATAGTTTAAGCAAATTGATGCGCTATATGCTGTATGAAACCAATGTAGAGTCCATTCCGCTTACTAAAGAAATTGATTTTCTTAAAAAGTATATCGATCTAATGAAGTTAAGGGTGTCAGACAAAACAACTGTGAGTTATAGTTTTCCTATCAAAGAAACAGGCATTCAAATAGCGCCGTTATTATTTATTTCACTAATCGAAAATGCATTTAAACATGGTGTTTCTGCATCTCAAACTAGTAGTATTGATATTAACATGACTTGTGATGATAATACGGTTTTATTTTCTATAGAAAACGATAATTTTCCAAAGAAGACAGATGATAAAAGTGGGTCTGGAATTGGACTTCAAAACTTAGAAAAACGACTAGAATTATTGTACCCAGATAAGTTCAGCTTTAAAACCATCTTAAAAAACAATCGCTTTATAGTCACTTTAGAAATTCAAACCAACTAAACATGAGTAACTTTAAAATCACCTGTAGTATTGTAGACGATGAGCCAATGGCACTCAATTTAGTAGAAAGTTACGTAGAGAAAACGCCGTTCCTAGATCTAAAGCATAAGTTTAGTAGTGCTATTGAAGCCATGGAAGTTCTTAAAAACAATCCGGTGAACTTACTTTTTCTAGATATACAAATGCCAGATCTTACCGGTATTGAGTTTTCTAAAATGCTTCCAAAAGACACTCGTGTTATTTTTACCACAGCCTTCGATCATTATGCCTTAGAAGGTTTTAAGGTAGAAGCTATAGATTATTTATTAAAACCGTTTGATTATGCTGAATTTTTAGCCGCGGCCAACAAAGCCAATACCTGGTTTGAGCTAGTAAAAGGGAAACGAGAAAGTATCCTTTCTAAAGAAAAAGAATTCCTCTTTGTAAAATCAGAATACAAACAACTACGCGTTAAATTAGCAGACGTCTTATATTTTGAAGGCTTAAAAGATTACATCAAAATATGGTTAAAAGACAACCCAAAGCCTATTTTAACCCTCATGAGCTTAAAATCTCTAGAAGAAGAACTACCCGAAACACAATTCATGCGTGTACACCGTTCGTTTATTGTATCCTTACATAATATAGATGTCATTGAACGCAGTCAAATTATTATCAACCAACAACGAATTACAGTATCTGAACAATACAAATCTAAATTCTTGGAGTTTATCAATAACAACTCCTTATAAAAACAGCCATATATAAATGTCTATACAGATATAAAAAGACCTATTTAAAACGATAGGTCTTTTTTTATGGTGCTACCACAAAGCCGCTATTAGCCATTATTCACAAATCTAATCTATATAATTATTGCATTGGTAGACACAATCTCTGCATACGTCTATTGGCTTTTTTTAACATGAATATTACAAATACCTTTAAACCATCAAACAGAAATAAAGTCTTAGGTACAGATTGAAAACGTTGAATTATTAAATATTAAGATTATGAAAACACTTATAAAAACAATCATATTACCAGCACTGGTATTAATAGGGACAGCAACACAGGTTTCAGCACAAACAAAGCGTAGTAATGCAAAACAAAAAACGGTAGTTACTACAACAAAAAGAACGACCACAGCCGTTAATAAGGCTAATAACAGAAGAGTCTCAAGCACTAAGGTTATTTACAAAAAACCAACACGTAAAGTCGTTTCTGTAAGATCTATACCAAACAAAACCATTGTAAAACATAAGGGGCAAAATTACTATTATGCAAATAATAAGTTTTATACCCAATCTAGAGGACGTTACATTGTTATTGCTCCAAAAGTAGGATTTAGAATAAAGACTTTACCAGCAAACCACAAACGCGTACGTTTTAACACACATAATTATTACATCTCACAAGGCATCTTTTATATTCAAATTAATAATGCGTATGAAGTCGTAGATCCAGAAATAGGAACTGTTGTTTACGAGCTTCCAGAAGATTATGAAAAAGTAACCATAGACGGACAAACCTATTACGAATACGCTAATGTATTATATGAAAAAGTACAAGTAGATGGTACTAGAGCTTATGAAGTCGTTGGTATTATAGATATGGAATAACAAGAGTTAGATTGATTGGTTGATGAGTAGAAAAGGAGAGTTGTTTTTAAAAACGACGCTCCTTTTTGAATTTTATAAATAGCACTCAAAAAAAAACAGCTTATATAATCATAAAATAAAGACATAAAAAACAATAGAAATGGAAATGTATTTACCTTTGTAACTCGTAAGTAAAAAAAGCGACTAAAGCAGTCTTAACACACTTACTTAGACCCCAATTATACAATTGATAACGTTATGAGCACTAAACATACATCATATTCTATATTAGATCTGGCTTTAGTATCAGAAGACCATACATTACAAGACACCTATACTAACGTATTAAAACTAGCGCAACATGCAGAGACTTATGGTTATTCACGCTATTGGTTGGCAGAACACCATAACGCAGCTAATATTGCGAGTAGTGCAACTTCTATATTAATTGGTTATGTAGCGCAAGGCACTAAAACCTTAAGAGTAGGTTCTGGCGGTATTATGTTACCTAATCATTCACCTTTAATTATTGCCGAGCAGTTCGGGACTTTAGGAACCATCTATCCCAATAGAATAGATTTAGGATTAGGCAGAGCTCCTGGCACAGACAGAGAAACGGCTGAAGCTATTCGTACCGATTTTATGCAAGCCGCACACTCATTTCCAACTGAAGTAGACAAAATACAAACCTATTTTTCATCCGAAAATGACGAATCTCAAGTAAGAGCTACTGTTGCCGAAGGCGTCAACGTACCATTGTATATCTTGGGATCTAGCACAGATAGTGCGCATTTAGCAGCTAAAAAAGGACTGCCTTATGCCTTTGCGAGTCATTTTGCAACCACACATCTATGGGATGCTATAGCTATATATCGTAAAGAATTTAAACCGTCTGAAGCCTTACAAGAACCATATTTTATGGCAGGCGTTAACATCATTATTGCTGATACAGACGAAGAAGCAGAACGCTTAGCGACCTCATTAATCCGAATGATTGTAGGCATATTTACAGGAAGACGGGCTAACGTGCAGCCACCAACAGAAATGACCGAAGATTTAAAGGATATCATGCGTAACCCGCAAGTCCATCAAATGCTGAAGTACAGTTTTATTGGTAGCAAAGCCACAGTTAAAGCACAGGTTAAAGAATTTTTAGCTCAATCAAATGCAGACGAACTCATTGCAGTAACGCATCTGTATGATATCAATGCCAGAATTCGATCTTACGAATTATTCGCAGAAATTATGAATGAGTTAAACTAAAAGCAAAGCATAATGCCAGCCTAAATATCTATTTAGATTCTGAATTCGAACGCTTAAACTTATAAATTATACCAAAGTTAACACCAAAGGAAGAATACGGTACTTTTACGGCTAATTTCTTTGACGAATCGGTATTTCCACTAGGTAACTCATCTACATAAGTTGTGGTTTTATTTATACCTGCAGGTAAATTATCTAAAGAATAAAGCCCCTTTACAGCAACCGTTCCGTCAGGTAAAACAACATTGGTATTAAACTCCGTGATTTCAGAATCTTTTCGTTTTAAACTGATACCGTAATACTCAGCTTCTACAAAAACACTAAACGATGTGCTTAAGTCATGTCTATAACCTATAGCAGCAACAAAGCCTAAAGGAAACTGACCGTGAAAGTCTTCTACATAATTGGTTTCAGAATACGATCCTAATGGGACACCAAAAGCATCTGCTTCTGCTTGCGAAAAATTAACTTTCTGATGTACAACAGCTTCAGTTTTACCTCCTAATTTAACAAGCGCACCAATACGACCATATACATTGTCGTTAAACCTGTAAACTAATGAAGCAGAAGCACCATAAGCACGAGCTCTTGCAATAGCATCTACGTCATAACCTGGCAAACGAACCTCAGAGACCGTTTGATCAGAACCATGCAAATACCCTAAACTCAAATCTGCACCAAAGCGCTCATTAAAAAAATATGTACCACGTAATTGTGTGTTAAATCCTTCCCCATAACTACCATAGGTATTTTCGGTACCACCAGTCGTTTGTTTTTCACCTATTTTCATTCCAGCGCTTCCAATGGCGTAACCACCACTAACCGAAATTTCAAATTGTGCATAAGATGTTGTGCTTAATAATAAGGCTGTAAATACGATAAGTATCTGTTTCATAATTGAAGATTTTATAAAAATAAATTGAAGATTTGGACTTCAAATGACAATGGTTACAAAGGTACTTGTTTTTAAGTTTTATTCTGTTAACCTTAACATAATTTAAGAACCATATTACCCCTCAAATACAAGTGAACACAACCAAAATTATATAGTATATTTAAAGCAGTTATAATTCTTACTCATCTATTAAAAACGTCTTCCATCAAAGACCTCATTATAAGTGAGATTATTCAAATTCTTGAAGATTCAGCATATTTCACAAAATAGATTTAAGCAAATCTCTAATTATGATTTTACATATTTAATAAACCATTAAATATAGAGAGAAATGATTGTTTAAATCACTGACTCTAAAAAAATGCTAAGATAATCTTCATTAACTTTTTATACATTTGCGCATGTAAACCAATACTTTGATTAACCAAAAATCTATAGCTGTATTACCCTTTGTCAATATGAGTAATAATATTGACAACGATTATTTCTGTGATGGAATTACAGAAGAAATCATTAATGCACTAACTAAAGTTAAGGGTCTTAAAGTTATAGCAAGAACCTCTTCATTTTCGTTTAAGAATAACAATGTCGATGTGCGCCATATAGGCAATCAATTAGGTGTGGCTACAATTTTAGAAGGGAGTATTAGAATATTTAAGGATAGGATCCGTATTAATATTCAATTAATCAGAACAAATGATGGCTTTCAGGTATGGTCTCAAAATTTTAATCGCAAATTAGACGATATTTTTGAACTTCAAGATGAAATAAGTTTAATAATCGCAGAACAGATAAGAGAAAATTTTGGTCACTTTGATATTTCTAATAACATTTCTATCATTGGAACCAAAAACATTAATGCCTACAAGCTCTATTTAAAGGGTAGGGCATATCAACTCAATTGGGCTTTAGAAGATTACATTGAAGCCATTAATTACTACAAACAAAGTATCGCCATAGATAAAGATTTTTATGATGCCTATTTTGCCTTATCTAGGTCTTACAGTATTTTATCGAGTTGGGGATGTATTGAAAGAAAGACCGGAGAGTATAATACGAGACAGTTTTTAAATCAAGGTTTAAAGATTAACTCTAAATCTTATTTGAGTTATTTTTCTCAATCATCACTAAGTTTTTGGCTGAATTGGAATTATACAAAAGGGATAGAGTTTTTAAAAAAAACACTTTTAATAAATCCAAGTTACGCTATTGCTTATGAAGGAATAGCAGAAGTTTATATGGCTACAAATCAATTAGACAAAGCATTGCTAAATATTAATAAAGCCATAGAAATAAGCCCTTTATCACCTAATCATCTTTTTACCAAAGGCAATATTTACTTTTTAGATAAGGAGTATAATAAAGCCATAGTGTATTTAGAGGAATGTTTAAGAATTGATCCTAATTTTACCTTAGCAATCGAGACAAAGTTAGCTTGTTATATGCTTCTAAATGACGCTTATAATTTTAGAGATTACATTGCCAAAATGCCGCAACTTATTGCCCCTGAGGTGTGTGAAATACTATTCTGTCTTATTAATAAAAAACCATTATCTACTCCGATTGAATCCATCACGATTAATATTGAAGAAAGTTTTAAAAGTATTTATCCTTGGCATTTCTATTTCCTTATACATACTGGAAAAACAGAACAGGCCTTACAACTATTTGAAGACAAAATGAATTTAAAAATAGGACAATTAGTTAATTTCCAATTAGATCCTTTTTTAAATCCATTACGTGAGTATAAACGTTTTCAGCTAATTGAACAACAAGTTTTGTCGTCTGGCTTGGTAGCTGTAAACAAAGACACTGCTTATAATATACCCAAGGAAAATTCCAAACCTTTAAATACAGCCGAAATAGCTAAATACAAGTTAATTTTAGAAAATTTCATAAAAAACAGTGAACCTTATTTAAATCCAAACCTTTCCTTAAAAGAACTCGCTAAAAATATAGCTTTGCATCCTAATAAATTGTCTTGGTTATTAAATGCCGAATTCAATAAGAACTTCAACGATTATATAAATCAATTTAGGTTAAGTCATTTTAAAACAGTGGCTTTAAATCCAAAATTTAAGCATATAACTATTTTAGGATTAGCCTATGATAGTGGTTTTAATTCTAAAAGTGTATTTAATACTTTCTTCAAAAAAATAGAAGGTATAACACCTAGCCAATGGGTAAAACAAAACAACAACTAACTGTTTTATAGCTCATTTTTCTTCTACAATAAATACAGCTTATAGACTACTGTTCTTACTTAGTAGAACATAGCGCATCTTAAATTCAGCGGAAAGTATCAGTCAATAAGAACTTTATTAAAAAACTTCAAACCATAATTCCGAACGTTCTAAATTATAATTTCGAACGATTAGAGGCAACTTATGCGGCAACTTTGCACTTTCAACATATTTTAAATCAATCAAAAAACGAACAATTATGACATCATTTCATCAAACCTCCAAAAAGGTCAAAATAATTACAGTTCATCGTCTTATGATCTTCTGTACATTATGTATGATCACCTTAATATCAGCATGCTCTAAAGATGATGACGACAATTCACCTTCTACAAGTTATACGACAGCTGAAAATTTATTAACCGCTATCGACTTTCAAGGTTATGCCATTATAACTAAAGACGGAAATAACCTCGTACGTCAAGGTTATGGCTATGCAAATGAGAACACAGCAATGCCACAAAGTTATAACTTAGCCTACCGCATCGGTTCAGTAAGCAAAACAATAACTGCAGCGGCTATCGTACAGTTAAAACGCGATGGGTTAATTACAAGTTTCAATCAAACCTTAGACGAATTTGACGACGCATTTCCAAACGGTGATCAAATTTCTATCAGCCAATTATTATCCCATCAGTCTGGCATTCCAGATTATCAGTTTGTAGTTGAAGACGCTTACGAACAAGGAGAAACCTTAGATGAAGAAGACATTTACGAGGTTATTATCGAAATGATTTCAGAAAACGGTCTCAATTTCACACCCGGTTCTAGTAAACAATATAGCAATTCCAACTTTCTTATCGCAGCATTATTGATTGAAGAATTATCTCAAATGACTTACCACGACTACATTCAGCAAAACATATTAACTCCTTTAGAAATGACAGGGACCCATAGAGGCAATAATAGTATCAATACTGAAACACATGCCGAAGGATATAACAATGGTAGCAGTAATAGCACCTATCCTATGGCGATTGCATTTGGGGTTGGTGACTTCAGTAGTACACCAAACGATATGGAAACTTGGACCAATGCTGTTAAAACCAATTGGTTTACCGATGAAGAAAAAGCCGAAATATTGGCTGAAGACGTCCCAAGTGGTTATGTAGATTTTGGTTTAGGTTGGTTCACTACACAAGAAGGTAATACCACCTTATACTGGCACGGCGGAGACATAAATGGTTATTGGAGCATGATTGGCTTTATACCAAAATACAATGCTACAATCGTACTATTAAGTAACCAGCAAGATGATTCAGGTACACAACGCAGTACCATTATACAACAGCTATTAACCAATGAATTCAATTAAAAACATTAATAACAACAATTAAAACAATTACCCATGAAACAGTTATCAACGATAGTTATACTCTTCACACTATTAACAAATGCTGTTTTTGCACAAAGTCAGCAAGAACAACTAAAAGATCAAACACCAAATCACAAATACAGAGTAAGTTTTCCCGCCATAATTCTAGGTAATATTGGCAAAGGTGGAGAAAGAACAAACACAAAACATATCGAATTACACGTAAAACGCCAATTAGACGCTAAAAATATTATTGGGATAAAATTAGCCACCTGGCGCTTATTTCAACCTATGGGCATTCAATGGTGGGACGGACTATTAGATAAAATAGATTCTGAAAGTGAGTTCTATCCTGGCTACCTAAAAGAAACCGGAATAGGGGTGTCGTATCAACGCATGTTATGGAAAGGGCTATTTGCGTCTGTAGAAGTGTTGCCACAATACAAAACCTATGTAGATTTGGATAATAAAGAAATAGCCAATGGCTTTAAATTATATACCTCTTATCATATTGGTTATCATTTGGCTTTTGGTAAAAAGAAACAATTCTTTATTGAGCCTCAATTTCATTGTCAAAATTGGATGATTGATACCAATACTCCTGATGAATTTAAACAACTAGATAACAAATGGAAATCTCATTTTTTATTTGAACCCAACCTCTATATTGGCATTAAATTTTAAATCAATAAGTAATTTAAATAAAGTAGTTTAACATTATGAAAAGCATTATTTTAACAATACTACTTGTGATTGGATGTCTCGGTTTTAGTCAACAAACTACAGATGAGGGTATACAGAAGCTATTTACTGCCGCATTAGAAACAGAACATGTTAAAAGTGGCATACTGCACGTGTATTCTCAATCTCGAGGAATTGATATACAACTAGCCAAAAGTAAAGAAGATAGTATTAATAACAACAGCACATTTTACACCGCTAGTGTTACCAAGATGTTTACAGCAACAGCTATCGGAATTTTAAAGGATGATAACAAACTGAGGTTTGAAGACAAAATTGCTCAGTATTTACCTGAATCCTTACTGAATAATATTCATGTTTTAGATAGTGTCGACTATTCAAAAGACCTTACCATTGCACACCTGTTGCAACATACTTCAGGTTTACCAGACTATTTTACCGACCACACTACAGATGGGAGTCCTAATATTATTAATCAGTTATTATTAAACCCTCATAAATCATGGTCTGCAGAGGAAATGATTGCGTTTACTAAACAAAAAATGACACCACATTTTAGTCCTGGTGCTGGCTATCATTATACAGATACAGAATATGTGCTCTTAGCATTGATAATAGAAAACATAAGTGGTTTAACGTTCCATCAGTTCTTGCTACAGCATATTTTTCAGCCGTTACAAATGAATAACTCTTATATCAACTTAAAATCTGCGCCTATAGAAAATACATTTTCAATGACTGAGTTTTATGCAGGAGATATAAAGTTATCATCGCTTAAAAGCTTAAGCGCTGATTGGGGTGGTGGCGGATTAGTTTCAACAACTAAAGACTTAATCACATTTCTTAAAGCTTTTAATACTAATCAAATTGTAACCAAAGCAACCCGTTTAGCTATGCAAAGTTGGACACACGAAACAAAAGGTATGACCTACGGATTTGGAATAAGAAAGATCTCAATTAAAGATTTAATGGATACGAACTCAGACGTACAACTGATTGGACATTCAGGAAGCACTGCGGCTTTTCTATGGTATTGCCCACAGTTAGATACCTACATATCTGGTACTTTAAATCAATTAGAAGCTTCCAAAAGCGCATTAATATTAGTTTACGATGTACTCCAAATCATAGAAAATAAAAATTAGTATGATCTTAATTTTCATATTAAGCATGTTACACTAAAGTACCATCTAAATGCACTTTTTTAAGTGTCTGTTTAGTAAGAGATTTATGTTGTCAAAAACTCACCATTCGTACGGTAGTACTTCCTCAAATTATAATTTAAAAATAGAAGCATAATGAATATAACAAATACTCAAACCGTTTTACTTGCTGGAGCAACAGGTTATTTAGGTGGCTATATCGCTAAAGCTTTAGTAGAAGGTAAGTATAATGCAAAACTTATAGCAAGATCAGTCCAAAAGCTACAAGCATTAGAACAACAAACGGTCAAAATTATAAAAGCAGAAGTGACACAACCCGAAACTTTAAAAGGCATTTGTGAAGGGGTCACTACTGTCATTTCTACGGTTGGCATTACAAGACAAAAAGAAGATTTAACTTATATGGATGTCGATTATCAGGCCAACCTTAACTTACTCAACGAAGCGAAAAAAGCGGGGGTGAAAAAGTTTATTTACATCTCAGCAATTAATGGACATAAATATAGACATCTTAAAATATTTGAAGCTAAAGAAAAGTTTGTCGATGCTGTAAAAAACTCAGGATTAGATTATACCATTATTAGACCAAATGGCTTTTTTTCTGATATGAAAGACTTTTTAGACATGGCAAAACGAGGTAAAATATATCTTTTTGGCAATGGTGAGCAAAAGTTTAACCCCATTCATGGAGAGGATTTGGCAATTGTGTGCCTGCAAGCTATTAATGCAAAAAATACAGAAATCGTAGTTGGTGGTCCAGATATTTTAACATTAAATGAAATAGGAGAGATGGCTTTAGATGCTTGGCAAAAACCAATAAAAATAATGCACTTACCAGATTGGATAAGGCGATTTGCTATATCGAGCTTACGCACCTTTGCGTCGTCTAAGGTGTATGGCCCCATAGAGTTTTTTTTAACCTTAATGGCAGAAGATAACATTGCACCAAGATTTGGCACCAAACGTTTGCATACGTTTTTTAAAGATGAAGTTTCATCGTTACGATAATAACCTAAAACCATATAAAACAAATTAATACACTTCACATGTTTAAAAAGTATAAAATTTTAAAATGGCTTTTAACAGGTCTAGGCTTTATCATCGTATTTATAATCGTATTAGGCTTCTATATCGCAAGCCTTTTGCCTCAAGAAAGCACCAACATTAGCAATAGTAATGCCAGTGACATCGCCTATATTAATGACGCCATGCCATCGTATCGTGGAAAAATATTAGCAGTAGTTACTAGTACGGACACTATGGGTTTAAGTGGAAAAGCGACAGGCTTCGAGCTTACCGAATTAGCGCGAGCCTACTACGTCTTTAAAGCTAATGGTTTTGATGTCGATGTGGCAAGCCCTTTGGGAGGAAAGCCTCCTATGGTTCTAGATAATGACGATATGGGAGTATTTGATTATGCCTTTTTAAATGATAGTATACCTCGTCGTAAACTTAAGCATACAATTGCATTGCAAAAGGTTAAGTCCGAAACATATGAAGCGGTCTATTTTGTGGGCGGTAAAGGAGCCATGTTCGATTTTCCAAATAACAAACACATACAGACTTTAATACAAGACTTTCATAAATCTAATAAAGTAATTGGAGCAGTCTGCCACGGACCAGCGGCATTGGTTAATATAACCTTAGATAATGGAGAATCCTTTTTAAAAAACAAACAAGTCAGTGGATTTACCAATAAAGAAGAGCTATTGCTAATTCCTGATGCAAAATCTATTTTCCCATTCTTGTTGCAAGACAAATTAACAGAACAAGGAGCCCAATTTAATGAAGGTATTACCTATTTAGAAAAAATAAGTCATGATAATAATTTAATCACAGGTCAAAACCCATGGTCGGTTTGGGCATTAGCGGAAGCTATGGTAAAACAAATAGGCTATACACCTAAAGCACGTACCATAACAGCCGAGGAAAATGCAGTTAAAATTCTGTATACTTATGAAACGCAAGGAATTAATAAGGCTAAGGCCTTAATTAAAGAACGTATTCAAAAGAAACAAAACATCTCTAGAAGCTTATTTATAGATCACAGTGCCATCGCTGTACTTACAGGTAAATTGAATAAGTTTTATGATATGTTACGTTTGGCAGCTTATACAAAAGAAATCGAAGAACATCATACGGCTTAGGTACTTATATGTAAGTTAATGAAAATGATAAACTAAAATGAAACACATAATTGTTTCCATAATATACAGCCTTGTTTTTGGATGTTTTTGTAATGCTCAAAATAGAAAGGAATGGATAGAAGATATTACGTATTATCAAAAGACATTAGAAGAAAAGCATATTAACCTGTATCATACAATTTCAAAAAATGAATTGAATTCTGAAATTGAAAACTTGAAGCATAAATTATCTAGCTTAAATGATTTTCAAATTATAGTTGAACTCATGCGAATTACGCAAAAAGTAGGTGGAGGAAAAGGCGATGGACATACTTCAGTGCCGTTATGGAATAGGGAGCTTACAAGATATCCAATAGAGCTTTTTAATTATGATGGAGACATCAGAGTGATTAGTATTCCTAAAGCGCACCAACAGTTTCTTGGTAAAAAACTAAAAAGTATTAATGGTATACCTGTTGAAGATATTTATAAAAAAGTCTTAAAACTAACACCATTTACCGAAAATAAGTATTCAGCAATGGATAGAACTTGTAGTTATATGCTTGTTTCTGAAATATTAAAAGCATTAAATATCATAACAAACTCAGAACAAACAGCATTTACATTTACAGATGCGCAAGGTATAGATAAGTCCATCAAATTAAAATCATACAATAAAGATGCATTGGCTAGTATTAGCTATGAAAAATTAAAATATACACACCCCAATATTACTCCGCCTCAAGATGCAAAGAATAAAAACCTTTGGTTTTCTTCATTAAACGATTCCAAAACTATTTATATTAACTTTAAAGCATATCCTCCAGAAGATGAAATGAATAATTTCTCAAAACAAATTTATCAATTCATCGAAGAAAACAAATCAGAACATCTCATCATAGATTTACGAGATAATTATGGTGGTGACTTTTTTAAAGGATTAATTCTTTCTAGCTATTTAAACACTTGCGACTCTATTAATTGGAATGCTAATGTTTATGTACTAATCAATAGAAAAACATATTCTGCGGCAATGGTAAATGCCATGCAATTTAAACAAATCTTAAACGCCAAACTTGTAGGCGAAACTACAGGTGCAAACCCTAATGGATATCAAGATTTAGGACAATTTAGCCTTCCAAATTCTAAATTATTAATAACATATTCTAAGCGTCTCTTTCGTTTTCAAGAGACAAAAAGCAATGGGGTTCAACCAGATATAGCCATTTCTTCAAAATGGACGAATCAAAAAAATAGCATAGATGCAGTTTTAAATTGGGTGTTAAAAGACATTTCTAATGTGGATGTTACAAAAGATTAAGATCAGCTTTATTGTAAAGCGTCTTCATTGCATACCATTTGTGTATATAGTAAAAATGTTATAGTTAAAAATAACAACCAACGCTTACGCTACAAGACCTCCTTGTTCTTCAACAACAGACACTCCCCAATCTGCAATAGATTGAATAACCGGAATGAGTGTTTTTCCCAAATCGGTTAACGAATATTCTACTTTTAAAGGCGGCTTAGAAGTATATACCTTTCGTTTTACAATGCCATCTTCCTCTAAAGTCTTTAATTGTAAACTTAAGGTGCGCTCTGTAACAGTAGGCATTTCTTTTCTTAACTCATTATACCGAAGTGTACCACCTATTAAATGGTATAAAATAACAGTCTTCCATTTACCTCCAATAATGCCCATGGTTAAACTTGCGCAACAAGGGTAGTCTTTTCCTTTATAGTGATACATCATACAATTAAAAAATTATAGTATTCATAGTTTATGTAAGTGCAAAGATATAATACTATATTAAATTACACAACTATACTTTTTATAGTAATTTATTTAACATCTATAATGCTGAATAACAGGTGTTTGTAAAATTATTTTTATACTATCATTTTTGACCGTTATTGTGAGAAACTAAAACTATATATACTTTTGTCACTATACTTTTGATAGTATCAATTATAAAATAATAAATCAGATAATAATATATAATTATGAATACACCAAACATTGCAAAAGAAGACATCTTAAACGCCTTTAATTTTAGACATGCGACTAAAGAATTTGACGCGACTAAAAAAGTATCAGATGAAGACATGAAATTCATCCTAGAAACAGCACATT
Source organism: Winogradskyella sp. ECml5-4 (assembly GCF_036903175.1). Classification (NCBI taxonomy): domain Bacteria; kingdom Pseudomonadati; phylum Bacteroidota; class Flavobacteriia; order Flavobacteriales; family Flavobacteriaceae; genus Winogradskyella; species Winogradskyella sp. ECml5-4. Next base: position 112,813 of record NZ_JAYJLF010000008.1, read on the forward strand.
TATCACCAAGTTCATTTGGTTTTGAACCTTGGCATTTTATTGTAGTTCAAGACAAAGAATTACGTGAGTTATTAAAACCTGTGGCTTGGGGAGCGCCTTTAAAATTAGATACAGCAAGTCATTTTGTGTTGGGTTTAAGTATGAAAGCACCTATGGTTAAGCATGATGCCGACTATATTATGCACATGATGAAGGACGTAAAACAGTTACCAGAGGATGTTATTGAAATGTATTCTAAATTCTACAGAGAGTTTCAAGAGCGTGATTTCGATTTAGATACCGACAAAAAATTATTCGATTGGTCGTCTAAACAAACCTATATTGCTTTAGGGAATATGATGACCGCTGCAGCATTAACAGGAATTGATTCTTGTCCAATTGAAGGTTTCCATCAAGAAAAAGCAGAAGCATTATTAAAAGAGAAATTTGGAGTAGATACAGATAAATACGGTTTGTCATTTATGGCTGCTTTTGGATACAGAAAAGCAGATCCAGAATTCGGAAAATCAAGACGAAACTTTGAAGATATCGTAACATTCAAGTAAGCAATTCCATCTAAAAAACACAAAAACATGAAAGCCATAGGATATAAAGAGAATCTTCCAATAGAAGATGTTAACTCATTGCAAGACATAGAATTAAACACACCAAAAGCAACAGGTAGAGATCTATTAGTAGCTATAAAAGCAATTTCTGTAAACCCTGCAGATTACAAAGTCCGCGCAGGTATGCCGGTAGAAGGTGACGATTGGAAAGTTATTGGTTGGGATGCAACCGGAATAGTAAAAGAAGTAGGAGAGGACGTCTCTTTATTTAAAGTTGGTGACGAAGTGTGGTATGCTGGAGATTTTACACGTCAAGGCAGTTATGCTGAATACCAAATAGTAGATGAACGTATTGTAGGTAAAAAACCTTCAAGTTTATCTTATGCTGAAGCTGCGGCCTTACCCTTAACTTCACTTACAGCGTACGAACTGTTGTTTGATAGATTGCAAGTCGCAACCGATGATGCGAGTAAATCCATTTTAGTTATTGGTGCTGCTGGAGGTGTAGGTTCTATTTTGGTACAATTGGCTAAAAAGCTAACAAAACTGAACATTATTGGTACGGCTTCTCGCGAAGAAACCACAGCCTGGCTAAAAGATTTAGGAGCAGATGCTGTTATAAATCACAGACATAAATTAAGCGAAGAGTTTGAGAAACACAACCTTCCTGCGCCAGATTATGTAGTGAGTTTAAACGGAACGGAGCAACACGCAGATGAGATCGTTAAACTAATTAAACCTCAAGGTAAATTCGGATTTATTGACGATCCAAAAACGTTCAACGTGATGCCTTTTAAAGCAAAAGCAGTGTCTACGCATATCGAGCTTATGTTCACACGATCTATGTTTCAAACTGAAGATATGATAGAGCAACACAACATTTTAAACAAAGTGGCTGAATTAATTGATAACGGAACCATCAAAACCACCTTAGGTGAAAATTTCGGAGTTATCAATGCAGAAAACCTTCGTAAAGCACATGCATTTCTAGAAACAGGAAAAGCTAAAGGTAAAATGGTTTTAGAAGGATTTTAATATGAAATATAAATCAATCATAGCTGCAGTAGCAGTAACAGCATTATTTGTAGGTAATACTGCAAATGCGCAAGTCGCCACCAAAGATACTATTGCCACGTCAAAAGTGCAACATTTCAATTTTGATGACATGGCATCCGAAACGATAGGAAAAGGCATCCAACGTAAATGGTTTCATGGCGAAAAAGGCCAAATGACCATTTTTAATTTAGAAAAAGGCGCGCATATTCCTTGGCACCATCATCCAAATGAACAGATCACATACATCATGTCTGGAAAAGTAAAAATCAAAACCATTATTGATGGAAAAGAAACGTTTGTAGAAGTTGGAGCAGGAGAAGTCATTGTATTTCCAGAAAATGTACCGCATGAGTTTTGGGCTTTAGAAGACACCGTAGATTTAGATGTTCACGTGCCTGTACGTGAAGATTGGTTAAGTAAAGAATTACCAGAATATTTAAAAAAGAGCAAGTAATATGAAAACTATTAGCGTTTTATTAATTGTAATCACATCAGTGATATCATTAAAAGCACAAAACACTGTAACCGAAACCGAAGTTTTTGCAACTACAGAGCAAGCCGTTGGTAATATTACCTTTACGGATAATGGCGATTTAGTTTACAGCCATCATCCCTTTTTTGCACCAGAAAACAGAGTCATGCGTATGGATGCTAAAACCAAAGAAAGCAAACCATTTCCTAACAAAGCGTGGAATACACCACGAACTACAGACGATAATTATCTAAGTAATGTGTTAGGAATAAGAAACGATGAAAACGGTGTAGTTTGGATGTTAGACATGGCACAACGCAATAATGTAACCCCTAAAATAGTAGGTTGGAATACCACAACCAATCAGCTAGAACGTATTTATTATTTACCAGAATCATCAGTGCCTAAACATGCGCAACCTAACGATATGGTGGTCGATACCAAAAACGGTTATTTTATAATTGCAGATGAAGGTATCGGAAATGGAGGCGATGGCACCAAGGCAGCCTTTATTATTGTAGATATGAAAACCGGTAAAACACGTCGACTATTAGAAGGGACGCGCACCACCTTACCAGAAAACACACCAACAGTTATTAACGGTAAACATTTAGCGGTTAACGGTACCGATTTATTAGTCGGAAACGATGGCATTACTGCCGATGCCAATTTCGAATACATCTATTATGGTCCCTTAAATGGCACTAAAATCTACAGAATTAAAACCTTAGATTTAGTAAATGAAGCCTTAACCGAAACAGAATTAGATAGCAAAATTGAAACCTATTCCGAAAAACCAAACAATGGTGGCATGAGTATTGACAAAGACGGAAACATTTACCTAACCGCTTTAGAAACCAACAGCGTCGCAGTGGTCTTAGCAAAAGATAAAAGCGTAAAAACCATGGTTAAAGACCCGAATATGGTGTGGCCAGACGGCGTAAGTTATAATCATATAGATGGGTATATGTATGTATCTGCAGCGCAAGTCAACAAAGGTGCTGTCTTTAATAACGGTAAAGACAGCTCTACAAAACCATTTTACATTTTCAGATTTAAACCAATAGTAAAAGGTGTATCTTTTAGATAAATAAGCGATGACCTTTAGGGAACTGAGGTCTTCAATAATAAAAAAGCAAACCTTATGAATTTAGAACAAAACAAGCAAAATGCCATTGCCTTTTATAAAATGGCTTACGAAGGAAATCCTAAAAAAGCCATAGCACTTTATGTTGGTGACACCTATATTCAGCATAACCCAGCAGTTGCTAATGGGACACAAGGATTCATTGATTATTTTGAACGTATGCAATCAGAATTCCCTAATAAGTCCATAAACTTTGTACGCAGCATTGCCCAAGGAGATTTAGTCGCCTTGCATACGCATCAAATTTGGCCTGATGATGACCAATATGTCACCATGGATTTTTTTAGATTTGATGAGAACGGAAAAATAGTTGAACATTGGGACGCTATCCAACAGATTCCTAAAACAGCAGCGAATGAAAATACGATGTATTAAATTTTAAAATGAAACCATTCGAAAACATAAACAAAGCCTACAATAGCGTTTTTAAACCAAACGAACTAAGCATTGGAATCGTAGTACCTATCGAAAAATATGCAGATAGTGCCATTCCAACCATGCAAGGCCATTTACAACGTGTTAAACAGGTAGAAGCGCTAGGATTTAAATCAATTTGGCTTAGAGATATTCCGTTCAATGTACCTAGTTTTGGAGATGCCGGACAAACCTTCGATCCCTTTACATATTTAGGCTTTCTTGCGGGGCAGACTTCAGAAATTGCTTTAGGTGCTTCTAGTATTGCCTTGCCCTTGCATCATCCTTTAAACGTTGTAAAAGCAGCAACGACTATAGACCAATTATCTTGTGGACGATTATTACTAGGCGTAGCTTCAGGCGATCGTTATGACGAATATCCAGCTATGGGAATCGCATATGGAAACAGAGGCGAATTATTCAGAGAGGCATTCAACTATATAAGAAAAGCACAAGATGATTTCCCCATTTTTGAAACGAAAAACTACGGAAGCTTACAAGGCCACATAGACATGCTACCAAAACCAACAGCACACAAAATTCCGTTATTAATGACGGGAAGCAGCAGACAATCCTTAGAATGGAATGCAGAACATGCTGATGGTTGGATGAACTACCCCAGAGATCTATACACTCAAAAGAATACAATCAGACAGTATAGAGCATTAGTGGCTGCCTCGCAAGACTTCGATAAACCCTTTATGCAACCTATGTATATCGATTTGCACAAGAATGATAATTTTAAACCAGAACCTATCCATTTAGGATTCAGATTAGGGGCCAATTATTTAGTTGATTATATCGAAAAATTAAGAAGCTATGGAGTCAACCATTTAGCATTAAACTTAAGATACAATGCCATGAATATGGATGCGACTTTAGAACGCATTGCTAAACAGGTGTTACCCGAATTTCATTCCAATAAAAAAGAACATACAACATCATGAGTAAAACAATACTAATCACAGGAAGTACAGACGGCATAGGAAAACTAACCGCTCTAAACTTAGCCACACAAGGACATACCATTTATACACATGGTAGAAGTGAAGCAAAAGTAGCTGCAGTAGTATCAGAAATAAAAACAGCAACAAACAATCAAAACATTTATGGTTTGGTGGCCGATTTTTCAGATTTAGAAGCCGTTTCAAAATTAGCAGAACAAATAAAAAACGACATTCCTAAAATAGATATCCTCATCAATAATGCAGGAATTTTTAAAACAAAAGAAACGCTTAATAACAACGGATTAGACATCAGGATGGTGGTAAATTATCTAGCACCTTATGTATTAACCAATGCTATACTTCCAAACATAAAGCAATCCGAAGCACCACGAATTATCAATTTAAGTTCTGCGGCACAAGCTCCAGTTTCTGAAGCTGTTTTAATAGGGAAGGAGCAAGACTCGGAAAATAGCACCTATGCACAAAGTAAGTTGGCGTTAACGATGTGGACTTTCCATTTAGCAAAACAAGAACCGAACATTACAGTTATTGCTGTAAATCCAGGGTCTCTATTAAATACCAAAATGGCTAATGAAGCCTATGGACAACATTGGTCTCCAGCAGAAAAAGGCGTGGATGTTTTGGTAGATTTAGCCTTATCGGAAGACTATAAAAACGATTCAGGTAAATATTTTGACAATGATAAGGGCGATCCAAAAGGGTATTTTTCACCAGCACATGCCGATGCTTACAGTAACGAAAAAATTAAAAATTTAGTAGCACTAACAGATAGCCTAACAGGAAAGTAAACATATTACAGCAAAAAACTTGTACAAGTATCAGACCAAAAGGTTTAGAGAAATTAAATTGTTTCAATAAAGAAGACTAATAGCTTAAAGTCGGGTATTACATAATCCAATCCAATATCATTTTTCTACAAGACTTTCTAAAGCATAAAACAAACGGTTTTTAGCATTGCCTTGAGAACCAAAAATAGAACGAAACAGCACACCATCTTCAGAAAGTAAAACCCATTGTGGCGTCCCTTCAGATTGAAATTGATCAAATACGTGATGATTCTTATCTATATAAATAGGAAACGGAATGTCACCACTAGTAAAAATACTTTTGATATTAGCTTTGGTACCTATTCTACCCGGAAAATCCGCATGAATCCCTACAACTTGTATGATAGGAAAGGTCTGTTGAAACTCATAAGCCAAGGGAATAGCGCGACCTGTGCAACCTAAACAATCATTATTATAAATAATTAGCAACAGAATCTTGTGTTTATAGACTTGCATCAAATCTACAGGAACACCATCTAAATCAACGACGTTTATGGAGGTAATAGGGTTGGTCATGGTACAACGTATAGGGAATAGTGAAGATAATCGTTTTCTAAAGACCGACAAACATTACAGACTAATAACGTCATTTTTCTGAAAGATGTTATAATAAACCTCTCGACTACACATATAAAGTTACTCTGATTATTGAGATATACCAACTTGTTTTTAATGACGTGAGTTGGAGTGTCCCGATTGTTCCGTTGGGATGTATCGAGAATCTTGTAAACAATTAAAAACAGACTTTTCTAATGGACATTCTGGTGATTCTGTCAGATTTTCTGGGTTTAGAGATAGTGCATATCATTTGGCTTTGATTTTTGAGTTGGAATGGTTGGCTAAGATTAAAGAGTAGGTATTTCTTTATAGAGGAAAAAGTTTTTCGAATTCTTATTTAAGATAATAAGTACTTTATTATTCATTTATATGAATGAGGAATGGTTTTAAATTAATTTAATTCCAGTTGTTTACGGTTTCCAGTAAAGATAATTACTACAAATTACATTATATTTGATTATACCCTTAATTAATAAGCATAACTGACTGTAGTATCTATACTATAGCTAAAACCTGTGTTTAAAATTATGAAAGTATTATCAAAATCAAGATTTAAGCTTGGGCTAGAATGTCCGAACAAACTTTTCTATACAAGTAATAAAGAATATGCCAATATTAAAAAAGAAGACACCTTTTTAGAAGCATTAGCTCAAGGCGGTTTTCAAGTTGAGGAACTTGCAAGGATGCATTTTCCAGGTGGAGTTCTGATAGATGAAGATACTTGGGAGTATGAAAAAGCATGGAATCTAACTCAAAATCTTTTAACACAAGAGAATGTAATAATATATGAAGCCGCTTTTTTATTTGAAGGATTATATATAAAAACAGATATTCTAGTAAAAAGAGGTGATGTTATCGAATTAATTGAAGTAAAGTCTAAATCATTTTTACCAGATGATGATTATCTATTCATTGGTAAAAAAGGAGGAATGGTCGCAGGTTGGAAACCTTATTTATTTGATGTTGCGTTTCAAAAGTATGTTATGCAATTATGTTATCCTAACTGGAAAATAAATTCTTTTATAATGATGGCTGATAAATCCAAAACAGCAAGTATTGATGGATTAAATCAATCGTTTAGGATTACTAAAAAAGGAAATAATCGAACTGGCATAATTAACAAAGTCGATACAGTAGAGGAAATAGGGAATTCAGTTTTAGGGAGAAAAAATGTTACACAAATTATAGATGAAATTGAGTCGAATAAATATCAGTACCACGCAAATTTAACCTTTCAAGAATCTATTGAATTATTCAAAGACTTGTATGTAAATAATACTTATGCTAATTGGCCAACTTCATATAGCTCTTGCAAGAAATGCGAGTTTAAATTAACAGATGTGACTGACACAAAATTAAAATCCGGCTTTAAAGAGTGCTTTTTTAAGCAACATAAATGGAGAGAATATGAATTTAAGCAACCTAATATTTTTAATATTTATGATTTTAGAAAAGGTAACAAATTATTTCAAGAGGGTATAATTTTTAAAAAGGATTTGACAGAAGATAATATAGGTCTAAAAATAGAAGCAGAAAAACTTACAACCTCCAATCGACAATGGCTACAAATAGAGAAAGAAGTAAACAAAGATTCTTCAATTTTTGTTGATAAAGAAGGACTAAAGAATGAATTCAAAAAATGGAAATTCCCATTACATTTTATTGATTTTGAAACAAGCACCTCTGCTTTACCCTTTAATAAGGGCCTTAAGCCTTATGAACAAGTTGCATTCCAATTTTCTCATCATATTTATCATAAAAATGGAAAAATAGAGCATGCCAATGAATACATTAATAATACAATTGGAGAGTTTCCAAACTACAAATTTATTAGAGAATTAAGGAACGCTTTGAGTAGTGATGAAGGTACCATTTTTAGATACTCTCATCATGAGAATACAATTTTAAATGCTATTTACATACAATTATTAGCTTCTAATGAAAAAGATAAAGAAGATTTAATGAATTTTATTAAAACGATTTCACATTCCAAAAGAGATAGTGCAATTCAGTGGTCTGGAAAAAGAGATATGGTAGATTTATGGGACATTGAAAAACGTTATTATTATAACCCTTTAACAAATGGTTCTAATTCTTTAAAAGAAGTTTTGCCAGCTTCAATCAATTCTAGTCCTTTTTTATTAAATAAATATTCTCAACCAATAGGTCAAATAAATTTAACGAGTAAAAATTTCACCGATGATCATGTATGGCTAAAACAAGAAAAAGAAAATTTATTAAACCCATACAAAGTATTACCCCCTGTTTTTGAAAACTGGACTGAAGATGAAATTGAGAATACTCTTTCTGAAATTGATGGAATAGCTGATGGTGGTGCAGCAATGACCACCTATAGTAAAATGCAATATACAGATATGACTCAAATAGAAATCGACGAATTGAGTGCGGCTTTACTAAAATATTGTGAGTTGGATACTTTAGCTATGGTAATGGTTTATGAACACTTTAAAGAATTAGTTTATGCCTAGAAATAAAAATGCTTATATAAGACATCGACTTATTGATAGCCTATTAAGGGACAGGGATTATGTTAAGACTAATGACATAATTGATAGACTTTATGAAAGACATGATATTTCAGTTGGATCTACTACAATTAATAAAGATATAAGAGATATGCAATTGGAATTACATGCACCAATCAAATATTCTAATCAAAAAAAAGCATATTATTATCCAGATGATGTTGACGATATATTTCCAGCAATAGAATTAAAAAATGATGAACTAAACGCTTTATTATTTTATACAAAGAATATAGCACATTATAAAGATATAGGAATTTTTAAGGATTTCACGAATGCAATAGATAAGGTCGTAGATGCAGTTAAGATTGAAGCTAGTCAACAAAAGGCATCCAAGAGAATAATTATACAACCTGAAAACTTCCCCAAATTTCAAGGAAGTGAATTAATCCCAGAAATTATAGCTGGTTTTGACACTAATTTTAAATTCAATTTTGATTATAAAAAGCATAATTCAGAAGAAATAAAGAATCATACAGTAACCCCCATTTTATTAAAGGAGTATGACCACTTGTGGTACTTAATAGGTAAAATAGAAGGAAAAGAATTTGTAACAATTTTTGCCCTTGATAGAATAATAAATTTTGAATTGACTGACGTCGATTGTGAAGAAATAACAGGCTTTGATTCTGATAAATACTTTAATCATGCCTTTGGTATTTCAGTACCTGACGGAGAAGTGGAGGATGTTATATTGGAATTTGATGCTTGGAGAGGTAAATACTTGCTTTCATCCCCAATTCATAAATCACAAGAATTAATAAAAGAAGAAAACGGTAAATTGACTTTTTCTTTTAAAGTAGTTCCATTTCATGAATTACACTCCAAAATATTAAGCTATGGAAGCTCTGTTAAGGTTTTAGAACCTGAAAGTCTTCGTTCAAAAATCAAAGAAATGCTTAATAATACCCTTGAAAAATATTAAAATTTGAATTGTTTTTTTATCACGCAAATAGAGTGCGCTATGTGGTTGTTTATTTGTAACGTTAAATAGTTTGAATTCACAAACTATAAAAAAACGATAATTATGGCAACAAACAAAAACGAACATCTTAAAAAGGTACTTGATACTCACGATATAAATAAAGTAGAACATTTAAGTAAGTTCATTGAAAAGAAAAATAAAGTTAAAGATGCTTTAAACAAAAAGTTTTCAGACCAAAAAGCTTCTAATTCTATAGATTCAGGATCTTATGCAAAGAACACAGCTATTAATACAAAATTTGATATAGATTGCTGTATTCCGTTTAAAAAGAAAACTCTTGGAAACAATGATGAAAAAGGTTTTGAAAGTTTAAGTGAAATGTTTGATGAAGTATATAAATATTTAAAAAATGAATATACTGAAGAAGATAATGATTTAAGTAAAGACAATGTAAGAAAACAAAAGGTATCAATAGGCTTGAAATTTGATATTGATAGAGAAGAGTTTGATATGGATGTTGTTCCTGGAAGAGAGAGACCAAACAATAATGATTATAATGACAGCAATACTGATTTAAGTTTATATATAAATCCTTCTAACAGATCAAAAAAAGAGGAGGATGAAGGAAAAACTAGAATAAAAACAAACATTAAAACTCACATTGGGTTATTAAATGGAGCAGATAGAACTCACGAAAGAAAAGTAACAAAACTTCTCAAAGTATGGAAGACTGAACGAAAGAACAAAAATGGAGGTAAACTTATAAAATCATTTATGATGGAACTCTATACTAAAGAAGCTTTTGATAATACAGATGAGATACCAAGTGGACTTTGGGAAAAAACTAAGTTGGTTATGAATCATATCATTGATAATATTGAAACAACTGATTTAGTAGATCCTGCAAATTCAAGTAATATTATTTCAGATTCAATGAGTGATACAGCTAAGACTCAAACTAAGCGTGACATGAAAAACACGCTTAAAGATATAGAAAACGATTCTGATAAAATAAAAGAATATTTCCCAATAAATGATGAGTTCGATAATGAAGATAACTCAAATTCTAATAGTTCTTCTAAGGCTTCAGTTTTAAGTACAAGTAAATTCGGATAGTTTGAAAGCAGAGGATAACACAATAAGAAAAATATACAGTCTATTAAAAAAAGATAAAGATTTAGTAATTGTTGATACGATTAAAAAAGTGGATAACTATTACAAAGGTAAAATTGAGGTAAACTATCTAAATGAAAAGTTGAGCTTTAATTTTGCTATTCCTAACAACTATCCTTTAACTCATCCAAATTCTGATAACATATCTATTATTTTCAAAAACAGGGATTATATAGGCCTTTCTCATATAAACCCTGATGGCTCAGTATGTTTTCATCCTAATAAAGATGATAATTTTGATAGGAAACTTCTTTATGAGATTAAATGCTTAAAACAGTGGATTAAAGACTATTACATTTACAAAAAAGAAGATGATAATTACTCATACTTAATTCATAATACAGAAAGTGATCGTATTGACAAACTATACTTTACTAATACAGTTAACAATTTTCGTAAAAATACGTTTGGTACATTTAGATACTCCATATTCTCAGACGAGAGATTTGGAATTAAAAAATTCGCTATAAAGAAATTATTCAGGTTAGGTTTTGAAGATGGTAAAAATGATGCTTGGTCGCATACTTTTGTTGAAGAATTAAAAAGTAAAACCTACAAAAAAGGATTGTATTATTTTATTGAAGAAGAACCTTTAAGAAAGAATAATGTTGGAAGAAAAGGTATAGAAAATTGGAATGAACTAAAAGATTATCTGTCAGATGAATTTATTGAGTATTTATATAAAGGCTTAAAAAGAGAATTTAATAATAATTACTATCACGAAAACAGCTTATTCTTAATAATTGGATATAAAATCCCTAATAATGAAACTTATGAAGAGCATTGGGATTTAATAAGGATACCAAAAAAAAATATTCCAATTGATTATAATAGAATACCTAAAAACGAACAACAGAATTCAAACAAAAGATTTAAGTATACCCTAAAAAGAAATAAAATCAATTGGGGAACAACTGAAAACATTGATTATAGTCGATTTTTTGGTCGAGGAAAATTAGATAACAAAATCACAAGCTCAAATATTTTAATTATTGGTTGTGGTGCTTTAGGAAGTTCATTAGCAGAAATATTGGTAAGAGGAGGAGCAAAGAATATAGTTCTTGAAGATTTTGATACCATTAAAGGTGGTAATTTATGTAGAGCAAATTATGATTTAAATGATATGGTCTTTCATAAAACTAATAGTTTAACTAAAAGACTAAAAGCTATATCTCCTTTTGTAAATATAAAAACAATATCTGTTAAACTTAACAATTATGATATTGAAAAAATAAAAGAGGTTTTTAATAATAATGTTGATATTATTTTTGATTGTTCTACAGATACAGAAGTTACATATATAATTGACAAACTCAATTTTACTGGAAAAACATTTAGTCTTGCCATAACTAATAATGCAAAATCATTTGTTTCAATAACAGGTGAAAATTTAACAAAACAAGCTAAAACTATTTTTGAATTTGTCGAAAATGAAGAGCCTTCTTATTTTGAAGGAACAGGATGTGGATATCCAACTTTTGAGGCTAATTATAATGACATAAATGCCTTACTAAATGTTGGTGTAAAAGTTATAAATAATAATTATTCCAAAAGAAAAGAACATGAGTCCTTTATTATTCAACCAGATTTTGGAGATGAATTAATAATAGATATTCAAGAGTATGAATATTATATTCTTAATAATATTAATAGTGCTATACACATATCTAAAAGTGTTTTAAAGAGAATAGAAGAAGAAACCAAGTTTCACTATCCAAAAGAGTTTGGAGGAGTTTTTATAGGTTATAAGTCAGATTTACACTTTATAATTACTGATATATTAATACCTGATCAATATAAAAATGGAAAAACTATTTTTATTAGAGAACCAGGAACTTTAAACGAAAGGTTGAGTGAAATTCATAAAATGACTAATGGTGAAATTGAATATTTAGGAGAATGGCATTCTCATCCTAATGGGCCAACAACTCCTAGTCGAACAGATATAAATGCGATGCAAGAAATTGCTAAGGATAAAAACATTAATATTGATAAACCTCTATTAATGATTGCAGAGGTTGACAATATCTCTTTTGGTAAAGATTTATATATATATGATAATAAAAATTTAAAAAAATATGAGTAAAAAAGTAAAACTGAAAGACTTGTTTGTTGGTCTTCAATCTCAAATGATTGCCCAACTAAATACTAATAGAGAGTTTATTTCTCATCCAGGTTCTAAAGGAGATTCTTTAGAAAATGTATGGATAGATTGGTTAAGAAAATATCTGCCTAATAGATATTGTGTTGATAAAGCTATAATAATTGATAGTAAAGGCAACCTAAGTGATCAAATTGATTTAGTGATTTATGACCAACATTTTACGCCATTTGTATTTACTCAAAACGGAATCCATTATATTCCAGCAGAAGGAGTCTATGCTGTGTTTGAAGTTAAACCTGATTTAAAAGGTAGTGTAAAAGTTAAAGAAGAATCAATTAGTTATATTGAATATGCAGGAAGAAAAATAGAGAGTGTTAGAAAACTTAAAAGAACGTCTGCTTCAATAATTAATGCAGGTGTTGTTGGAGCTGCTCGTCCTTTAACAAAAATAATTGGAGGGATTTTATCGAGTAGTAGTACGCAGAAGGAACAGACTGTTAAAAATCATTTAAAACCCCTTAAAGGTCTTAAGGGAATTGATATGGGTTGTGCTGTAGGTTTCGGAAGTTTTTATGTTGATTATGAGGGAGAATATAATGCAGAATGGAAAGCTTCATATCAAAAGATTAATAGTAACATTTCTGATTATTATAATAATAGAAAGATTAATTCTGATGATTCAATAGTATTTAGTAGTGATGATACAGCACTAGTTTCATTTTTTTTACAATTAATGAGATATCTTCAACAAAGTATTGGAACTATTGCAGCAATAGATTTAGGTGCGTATGCTGATTCAATTAACTTTGAAATAGATGATGATGTCTAATAATAAAATTGAACAAAAAAGTATTAAATATGCAAAAAAAGGCGCACTCATTTTTGGATTGAGTAATGCTCTAATAAATGCAATACATCAAATAAATTTAATTAAAGATAATCCTGAGCAAAAGTTTGATTGGTCAAAATTATTAAAAGCAGGAGGCAATGGTGCTCTATTAGGTGGAGTAGGAGGTGCTTTTGTTGGCGGAATAGTAGATTCCAACAACGCTAGAAAGGAGCGTCTAAATACAAGTGCAATATTATCAACTGTTGTTTCAAACATTAGATTAGATAAAGATAATCCTATTTATAAAAAACTTTCTATAAAATCTAATCGTATTATAAATGATTTAGAAATAGACTTTAATAACAGTTTAGGTGGCTCACCACTAAAAATAGGTTCTACTGAAGATGGAACATCGCTTTCAGATTCTTTTGATATCGATATAAGTGTTCCTTTTAGTTCTAAAAGTTTTAACTCAACTTCTGAAATGTATAATACACTATATGAGTATTTTAACGAAAACTATTCAGATAAAGATTTTATTAAACTTAGAAAGCAAAAAAAATCAATAGGCATAATTTATCGCATTAATGGCGATGATTATAAGATTGATGTTGTTCCTTATAAATTAAGTAATACTACTAACAATAAAACAGCTGGTTATTTGTACGTAAATAATAATTCACTATTTAAAAAAGATAGTTACACAAAGACTGATATTATTAGTTTGAAGAGTATTAAACTAACTATAATTCAACAAAAACTATTAATAGCATTAAAAAGCTGGAAAAAAGAATATTCAATACCAATTAGTTCACATCTATTAAAAATGTTGATTATTGATGCATTTGAATTCAATAAAGGAAATATACCAAAAGATTTTACAAAAAAGATTCTAATGATAATTACATATATTGAAGAAAATATAATGTATAGACGAATCACCAGTATTGAGAATACAAATAATATACTTACTGATTTTGATGAATCGGATAAATTACTTATCAAAAAAGAATGTAATAATATCCTTAATGATTATAAATATCAACCTAATTCAATTTTAAAATACTTTGATTTTTTATAATTAAACCACTTAACAAATAATCTCTCCTAAACCCCATACCGTTCCTTCAACTCATCAAACAAATACTACAGTTCAGTGTACTTCTAGACACCTTCATACAGTCAACAATAGCATCTACAGTAAGCAAAGGCAAGTTTATATTGTTGTTAATAAGACCTCACAAAATTTAATACCAAACCACTAAAACCATTAAAAACATTCCATTAATTTCGCACTTTACAAACGCTGCATAAATTTAGAAGCTTGCTAGAAAAAAGACCACAAGTATCCCAAGAACAGATCACAGAAACAGAATACTTTATTTATTGCTTAGAAGGGGTAGATGATGTAGACGCCAACACGGTAACCGAAGCACAAAAAAACTTAGAGCAATTGGCCCTAAACTATGGCATAGCAAGTATCTATAAAACCTGCGACACCATTGAAGGCCTAGAAGACAGCTTAAACGCACTGGTATTAGATGATCATAACTTTAAGGATTATGAAATCATCTATTTGGTAATTAGGGGAGAAGCCAATAACATTTGTTTAAATGACTACTACTATAGTTTACAAGAAATAGCAGAACTCTTTGAAGGCCAATTAAACGGAAAGATTTTACATTTTTCAAATGCTAAACTTTTGGATTTAGACGAAGAAGAAGCACAATATTTTTTAGATATCACAGGAGCCAAAGCGATTTCTGGCTATGGTCATCCCTATAATGGTATAGCCAGCACAAAACTAGATGAAGCCTTCTTTAATCTATTTAAAGAAGATGATGATATGTTCGCTGTGGTAGAAGAATTGCACCAAAAACATTATAGCGCCTGCCAATTATTGGACTTTAGATTGTATTATTAAACCCATTGTTTGGCAAAGAAACACCAACAATCAACCCACATCCATTATAAATTCTTGGCTCATAACTCATAACTCATAACTCTTAGCTCCTTAAACTTAACACTTCCCTCAAAGCCCCTCAATAACAGCCTTTAACTTCATAGTAATCTCCTCAGCAATCCCTTTTAAAGCGTCATTTTCCACCGCTTGCATAGAAGCCATAGGATTAACAGCAGCCACTTCAATGTCACCAGAATCTAATTCCTGCACAATAACATTACAAGGCAGCATGGTCCCAATTTTATTTTCCGCTAATAAGGCTTTATGAGCATAAGGCGGATTACAAGCCCCTAGTATTTTGTAATTATTAAAATTAACATCCAGCTTCTTTTTAAGCGTGTCTTTAATGTCTATTTCCGTTAAGACACCAAACTGTTCTGTTTTAAGTGCAGCGGTAACTTTTTCTACGGTATCGTTAAAATTACCTTTTAAAATTTTACTAAAATAATAGTTCATAATACGTTGTTTTCAAGGTTAATAATAAACACAAATCACATACCATAAGATACAAAAAATCAACCCAAAACAAACCCCAAGTCCTTCCAAACGCAATTTTTTTCACAAAAAAATGTTATTTATAAATCAAGGTTAATTTTAAGACCCTATTATTACAAAATCAAAACCTTGTAAATCAATCACCAACCAGCAATCTAAATCAATCAACCCAACAATCATGACATCTAAACCGCTTTTACTATTGCTATTCATCATAGCAACATTCTCTAATGCCCAAAACACAAACTCGTCTACTAACAGCACTATCCAAGAAACCATCAAAGGCACCGTCGTAGACAAAACCGATGGTACTCCGCTACCTTATGCCTATCTAAAAATAGATAAAGTAGGTTTAGGTACCGTAACAGAAGGGGACGGTAAATTTCAAATCACCATTCCAAAAAAATACGATACTTATACCATCACTATAAGTTACTTAGGCTTTGAAGATTTAAAACTTAAC
Organism: Winogradskyella sp. ECml5-4; assembly: GCF_036903175.1. NCBI lineage: Bacteria > Pseudomonadati > Bacteroidota > Flavobacteriia > Flavobacteriales > Flavobacteriaceae > Winogradskyella > Winogradskyella sp. ECml5-4. The sequence goes on from NZ_JAYJLF010000008.1 coordinate 129,298, forward strand.
ATCTCAGATTTTAAAGCACTAAACGGTAGCACCTTTAACATGACTCCTGAATCTGTGTCTCTAGATGAAGTTTTTGTTGAAGAAAAAAAAGAAAAACTACCTAGTGCCAAGTCATTACTGAGAAAAGTGATTAAAAACATCCCCTCTAATTACTCCAACGCTCCAAGCCTTATTACAGGCTACTACCGCGAAACCATGAAAGAAAATGGCGAATACATCAAATACACTGATGCCGCTTGTGAGTATTACGAAGCGCCATACCTTAAAAAGAAATACAAATGGAGAGACTACCAAAGTCCTTACGATTTTTCCGTAAGTGCCGGTACCTTTAGTTTCGATGCCAGCTCTTTACATCGCCTTCACTTTCATTATCAAACCTTAAAAGAAGAACAGGTCAACATTATAAATTCTAGATCTAGTGCTAGTTTAAGCAAGCGCGAATTTCATGGCAATATTGAAGGTGGTCCTTTAGGGTTATTCGGTAGAAATCGCGTAAAATACCAAGAGAGTTTTTTAGGTAAAAAAGCAACGCGCGATTTCAACTATACTATCTCCGAAGAACTAGACGACTCTGGCAATTGGGTATATGTCTTAGAATTTCAAACCAAAACTACCAAAGAAGAACTTGATGATTTAGCATCTCCCAACTCAAGAAACAGAAAACAATGGCGAAAGGCCAACAACCGTAAATTACTTAAAGGTAAAATCTATATCAATCCAGAGAATTATGCTGTAGTCCGTTACGAGTGCATGGTGCCTAACCAACTTAAAGAATACTTCTGTGGTTACAAATACAACCATGTCAAGCATTTCGATTATAAACTCGATGTACGCTTCAAAAAAGAAGGAGCAAAATATTACATTGATCATATGCGACACGAAGACGAATTCATCTATAAAGACAGCACCAACCAAACCACAACCTATTATTCGGCGATATCCGAATTTAAGACCTCAAAAATCAACACCACAAACGTCAAAAAGTTCCCTAGAGAAGACAACTTTGCCAATACCATGTCTAATCACTTATACGAGTTTCCATTAGACTACGACAAGGAATACTGGCAAAATTATACCCTCAAAAATCCTGTAGCCACCATCGATGCAGCAATTAGAAAGGATATGGAATTCGAAAAAACTCTAGAACAGCAATTTAGAGACAAACACATTCGTAATGATACTATGCCTGCACCAATAGCTGAAATTAAACCGTCTAGCTTTAAGATTCATGGCGAAACCTATACCGATAATTATGCTTGGCTAAAAGATACTAAAGCGCCACAACACAATAAAGCCGTTATGGAGTATCTACGTCAAGAAAATAAATACACCGAAAACTATAACATTCCACTCAAAAAAGCGCAACGTATCATTTACCAAAATTTGGTACAAACCGTCGAGAAAAACACCAGTTCACTACCCGTTGAAAAAAATGGCTACAGCTATTACAGCAGCTACACCGAAGATGATGAATATCCTATCTATTACAGAAAAGGCATCACTAAAGATACCCTTACCGAAGTCTTATTAAACGTTAATGAAATGGCTAAAGAGAAAGACTACTACACCGCTAGTCTCGGTTCTGTAAGTCCCAACAACCAATTCATTACGGTTTACGAAAACACCACAGGTACAGATGCCTACACGCTAAAAATAAAAGACCTTAGCAACAAAACGTTTTTAAACGATTCAATTCATAGAGTAGGAGGCACCGTTTGGTTAGATAACGCAACATTTCTATATGTAAATGTAGAAAAAGACACCTACCGTTCGTCTCAAGTAAAACGCCACATTTTAGGCACCGACCCCAATACCGATACCATCATCTACGAAGAAAAAGATCCAAAATTTGGTGTATCTATCGCAAAATCAAAATCTAAAGATTATATTTTCTTAAATACATCAAGTAAAACGGCTTCCGAAAATTGGTACCTCAAAACAGATAACCCTATGGGCGAATTTAAAATTATCCGTCCACGCGAAAAGGATCATATCTATGCCGTAGCACACCACAAAGACCTGTTCTATATCCTTACCAATAAAGAGGCCATTAATTTTAAAGTCGCCACAGTACCTGTTAATGCGGTGGCTTCCGAAAAGTGGACCGATATCATACCACATCAAAAAGGGGTATTGATTCAAAATTTTCAGGTCTTTGATAACTTCTTCGTCATTAACGAAAAAGAAAATGCACAGTCACGACTCAAAATCATTGACCAAACCACACAAGAAAGCCACATCTTAAAACTCAAAGAGGACTTCTATAATATTGGTATAGGCTACAACCCAGAGTTTGCCACAGACAGTTTACAGTTCAGCTACAGTTCCTTTGAGACTCCATTGAGCACATACAAATACAACATGGCAACCAAAAAGAAACGTCTGGTCAAACAACACAGCAAACCCCTTGCACGTCAGTATTACAAATATGTGGTAGAGCGCAAATGGGTGACGGCAAAAGATGGAAAATTAATTCCGTTAACCCTCATCAGCCACAAATGGCGTGCAAAACGAAAAGGCAATAACCGCAAAGTCTACCTCACATCGTACGGCTCTTATGGCTCTGGCCAAGGCATTCCTGGTGGCGCTTCTGTATATCATTTGGTTAACGCAGGTTACGTCTATGCCATTGCACATATTAGAGGTGGAGACGATATGGGTAACGAATGGTACGAAGAGGGTAAACTATTCAATAAGAAAAATACCTTTACCGATTTTATAGCTTGTGCAGACTACCTCATTGCAGAAAACTATGCAAAAAAAGGTAGTATTGTTGCTCAAGGTGGAAGCGCTGGAGGTTTACTCATGGGAGCGGTCATTAACGAACGCCCAGAACTTTTCAGTACCGTGATATTAGATGTGCCATTTGTAGACGTTATCAATACCATGTTAGACGAAAACCTACCACTAACCGTAGGGGAATTTGACGAATGGGGCAACCCGAAAGACAAAAAAGCCTACCAATACATTAAATCGTACAGCCCTTACGATAATGTAAAAGCGCAAGACTATCCCAATTTGTTGTTCTTCACCGGACTCAACGATACCAGAGTAGGGTATTGGGAACCGGCTAAAATGGTAGCCAAACTAAGAGCGACTAAAACCGATGATAACGTCCTTTTATTAAAAACCGACTTTTCAAACGGTCATGGTGGCGGATCCGGACGCTTCGCAGGCTTTAGAGATAGTGCTTATCAATTGGCTTTGATTTATGAATTAGATCGCTTACGACGCGCTGAAGAGTTAAAGATACAGAAGCCTTAAAAGCATATAAATACACCTTTCAAACGCAATTTTTTGTCATAAAAAATGCTATTTTTAAATCGAGGACAATTTTAAGAAGTTATTATTACAACATCAAAACCTTAATAATCAATCAATAATAACCTCAAAATAGCTTTTGTTATTGCTATTTGTCATAGTAGCATTCTCCAATATTAGCACATCATATAAATTAAAACCATGATAACCTATAAAATAGAAAACAACCTATCGCCAACTGAATTTAGAGACGTACTCATCAAATCAACATTAGGTGAGCGCAGGCCAATTGATGATATGGATAGAATAATCGATATGGTTAAAAATGCCGATTTAATCATTACGGCAAGACATAACAACCAATTAATAGGAGTTTCAAGAGCCGTTACAGATGTTGTGTATTGTACCTATTTATCAGATTTAGCAGTAGATAAAGCCTATCAAAAACAAGGCATAGGGAAGGAACTCATTAGATTAACAAAACAAGAAACTCCTAAAGCGACATTAATTCTGTTGGCTGCACCAGATGCTGTTAATTACTATCCACATATCGGAATGACGCAAATTGACGTTTGCTTTTTATTAAAGGATCTAAACGATTTAAAATAATGACAGTAGAAATTAATCCAAGATTGAATGTAAAAGACTGGAATCACATGTCTGAGCTTTTTCAATTGGTAGGTTGGGACAAAAGAAGCCCAAAAGATATTAAACAGTCTTTTAAAAAAAGTGCCGTAGTTTGTATCATTAAGATGAATAATGAGATTATTGGTTTTGGCAGAACCGTAGATGACGCTAAATATTATGCTTTACTGGTAGATGTGGTGGTGCATCCTAATCATCATAAAAAAGGGGTAGGAACAATTATTGTTAACACATTAACAGAACATTTAAAAGGCTATAATTTTATCACCTTAACCGCAGCACCAAACAAAGAAGGGTTTTACCAAAAACTGGGATGGAAAAAACAAAAATCGGCTTATATCATACCAAAAGATCAAAAACAACACAATGACCATTGCGAATAGCACTCTGATTAAAATAACTCACGGGTAACACAAGTATATTGAACCGTAATCGTTTCCAAAATTATATGTTGCCTTGATTTTTTTGTTTAGCTCACACGTTAATATTGTTTTAAGTGTTCGTGAATCTTCGATGTCTTTTTTTATCAAGAAAAAAAGATATAAAGAAAACAACTTTATAAACGATATAAACCAGTCATCATAATGAAAAATAAAGTTCCAACGTTTACCTTTTTACCCACTAAACCAACACAACAGCAGCTTTAGGAATTAAGATTTACATTCTAATCCTTATTTTTGTAAAAACACAACGCATCTTAATGTTCAAATACATTCAGAAACATGCCATTTTATCTATTTCTGTGGCCATCATTTTCAGCTGTACCATACTGGTCTTTTTTGCTACCGAAACGAGTTATAACGTTATTGATAAAGCGTCACTATGGGTCCGCAATTATTTTGGGTATTTCTATCTCTACTTAGGGTTTGCATGTGTTTTAGCATTATTGGCGATAGCATGTTCGCGTTACGGAAATATCAAACTAGGCAAACCATCTGCCAAACCTGAATACTCCCTCTGGGCATGGACGGCCATGCTATACAGTGCAGGTATGGGATCTGGCATTTTGTTGCGTGCCGTACAAGAGCCTGTTTTTATGCAACAGAATCCGCCTTATACATCTAATTTACCAGCAAATACCTTAGCATTAGAATTTACCTTTTACCAATGGGGATTAACAGCTTGGGCGTTTTATGGCCTTTTTGCCTTAATTATTGGTTATGGCTTATACATAAGAAATAAGAAAGTGAGTATTAGTGCCACCATAGAGGATCATATAAAAAGTAATACGGCCAAAAATGCAGTAGACATTATCACCATTATTACCACCATTTTTGGCTTAATTGCGGCCATAGGCTTGGGAACAACCCAAATAAAAGAGGGTATCAATCATATAATGGGGGCTAACTTCGGATTAATTGCAACCATTTTACTTTGTATACTCATTTCTGCCGTAGCCTGTTATTCGGCTTGGCAAGGAGTAAACAAAGGAATTCAAATATTTTCTAAATTAAATATCATAACCACGTTTGCTATCCTGATGTTTATATTTATCACTAGCGATATGAGTGCTATTTTAATGGCTTTTGCTACAGCGACGTTTTATTATATCATAGATTTTATACCAATGAGTCTGGCCATTGGAAATTACAATCCTGGAACGGAGTTTTTAACGGATTGGACATTCTATTATTGGGCATTCTGGTTGGCTTGGGCGCCTTTTACGGGCATTTTTATTGCACGTATTTCCAAAGGGCGTACCATACGACAATTGCTATTAGGTGTCTTAATTATTCCTTGCTTAGGAACCTTCTTTTGGTTTTCTGTTTTTGGCACCGCTGCTTTTAATTTAATTGATGAATGGGGCGTCTATAACAATGAATTCGGTAATGTATTTTCATCCATATTTACCTTTTTTGAGCATTATCCTTATGCCACCTTTTTAAATATAACATCGGTTCTCTTATTAATCAGTTTTTTAATCACTTCTGTAGATTCTGCCGTATTTGTTTTAAGTATGTTTACGGATAATGGCGCTAAAAATCCGAGTAAAACACATCGCGTCATTTGGTCTATTTTCATTTTATTAGCCACAATAGCTTTAGTGTTATTAGGTAATGTAAAAGCAAATATTAATGTTTTAGAAGCCGTGCAGCGACTGTTAATTATAACCTCATTACCATTTGCCTTTTTTATCATCATTATGTTTGGCTATTTTATGAAAGACCTTAGAAAAAACAAGATTGAAGAAAGCAAATAACACGACGTTGATCTGTTAGTTTTTACTTTTTATGTGATTAATATATAAACTATTGGGTGTATAATCAACCACCATCAAACAAATACCAACAACGAATCTAAAATAGAATAACTAATGCAATCGATCATGGCACGGCTTACAAATAGACACTAACCATTTTATAGGTTCTTTACCAATATTTTTCTTGGCATAACGCTTATGATGCACTTGCGTAGCATAGGCACCGCAACGCACACAACTCCAATTATCTCTTTTTAAAACGACATAGCGTTTACGTTTCCAAGCATCCGATTTTAAATAAACATTTCTGTAGTAAAGTTGGCGTCTAGATAATATTTTAGAGGATATATATCTATAGACAACACCTATTATAATAACACAAACAACGAGTAGTATGAGTCGGTAAGCCTCAACATTAAGATGAAATAGTTGCTCCATGATTATGGTCTTAGATCTATAAATTTAACAATCAACAAGTTAACAGACAACTTTCTAAACGAAAAAATCATATACTGTCTTAATTCTTACCTCTAGGTTCTAGGTTCTTGATTCTAAAAGCCTTCACACTGAACCCTGACCCCAATTCTAGAAATCCAAAAAATTCCGTATTTTACAAGCTCTAACAAGCTCAAAACCAAATGTCCAGACAAAAAGGCATCCTAAAACTCGTAGGCACCTTAAATGGAAAGTGCTTTTATCAACTCAATGATCCATATACCCTGTAAAGTTCCAATGCTTAGCCTGGCCTCATATCATTTTGGCAAAACGATAGGTGAGTGCAGCGTCCATATTTTAAGGGGCTAATAATACATACACTTAAAAATTTTAGTCTTTCATAGGATTTCAAAGCAATCTTAAGGAGTTCCCATGTTTCTTAAAATATAGCGAAAAGAGCCGTAATCGTTTCCAAAATTATATGCCGCCTTGAATTTTTGTTTCTTTTGTTTCAAGACAAAAGATATTAAAAACATATTTTACAAGTACACACCTAAAACCCTAATTCTAAGTAATTTAATACCAATAAAAAAACTTTTTTTACTATTTTGTAACTTCTAACAAGCTCAAAACCAAATGTCCAGACAAAAAGGCATCCTAAAACTCGTAGGCACCTTAAATGGAAAGTGCTTTTACCAACTCAATGGCCAATACATTGTACGCAAAGCCGTTGGACCATCAAGAGAGCGCATTAACAACGATCCAGCCTTTATAAACATAAAACGCAACAACCAAGAGTTTGCAGCAGCATCACAACTATCTAAAGCCATCAGAAAAGGCTTAGCAGACAAAGCCAATCAATTCAAACACAACTATATGGCGAGTCGTTTAACAGGTTGTTGTCGTAAAATCATTCAAAAGGGGAGTGGTACCTTCGGAGAAAGAGAGGCCAATCTTTTCAATAGCCCTTCAGACCTCATAGGCTTTCAACTCAATAGTGACTTAGCGTTCCACCACTTACACAACTCAAAAACAAAAGTTTCAACCAATACACAACGGACTGTAATTACAATAAAGTGTCCACAAAGCACAGCAAACCAACATTCTAAAGTTCCCAAAAAAGCCACACATTATCAGCTTTCAGCAGCCATCAGTTGTGTATCTAAATGGCAATGGCATGCCAAAATAAAAACGTATAAACCCGCACATCCAAAACATAACACCTTAGGTGGCATTGTACAAAGTCAGCCATTAGAACTACATACAACACACCACAATATCAGTCTGCAATGGCAGGCACCAACACCAAGTGGCATTCCAACAGATGTGGCCATTACAGTATGGTTAGGCATCGCATATCTAAAACAACAACATCAATCTTACCAAGCATACCAAACCCCACAAGCCATGCAATGTATAGCCATAATCTAAGCTCATAAAAATAAAAACAATGCTACATAATATTATGTAAAATAGAATACAGACCAACTAATAGCGCTTAAAGCCAGTAATAGCCTGGGTGCAATAGCAATCTGTTGTCATATCAAATATGAGGTTCACCCGTAGTTCCTTCGGGTCTCATTCGGGTATGCGTCGGGTGTCCTTCAGATAACACTCGGATAAGCTGTGTATCTAGTTAAGCACGAAATCAAAACAATATAAACGGTATAACAGATGTAAGACACTACAAGTTCAAAACATATTAGACCAAACAACAAATCTATTTTACTTGCTTTTTTTATTAAACTATAAAGACACCATAAAACGTCTACAAGAAACTGAAGTGTAATAATTAGAATCACAACAAACCAAAAGTTTTAAGCGTCCTGAGAATCGCGTAAAAAGAAATAAACCGTACAAATACTCAAATACGGAAAATATACCGCATATACATAAACGCCTATAATCAACTAAATATCCAAATGATTACTATATAAGTCTTAAACCTAGTTTGTCCTATAATTTATATTATGTAAAATATTATTTAAAACCATTAGAGTTGCCTTACTTCTAATAAAGTATCAAGTATAACTTATGTATTCTGGGAAATAAATAAAAATAAAGGCCTATACGATTCCTATAACTTATTTAGAAATCTTGCTCACATTTACAGCAACTGGTCCTTTATCACTTTTTTCAACATTAAACGAAACCTTGTTACCTTGTTTAATTCTTGTTTTAAGATCAGACTTATGTACAAAGATTTCCTCACCAGAATCTGTAATGGTTATAAAACCAAACCCCTTTGCATAGTTGAAAAATTTAACGGTGCCTTCTTGTTGAGCCGTTCCTTTATGAGATGAAAATAATTTCTTTAATAGTTTTAACACAGTAATTGTTTTTATTCAAAATAAGCATGAATTAGTTTTCTTTCGTATCCAATTATAATACCAATGCTTCTATGTGCGGCAAAACTAACCATTTTACAGCAATTATGACAGCTATTAGAAACAAAAATACGTTTTATAAATGTTAAGGATTATAAAAACAGCACCTATAAAGACATCAAATTCTAATCCTTTCCAGTTATGTAATCTCCTGAAACATAATCATCAGCATAGGCTTTGGTAAAATGTGCACCATATAATAAAATCAAACTCGAGTAAGATACCCAAAGCATAATAAGTATAATAGAACCTGCAGCTCCGTATGTAGATCCTGGTTCCATAGTATTAAAATAGAGGGCTAACAAATATTTACCTATGAGAAAAAACAAAGTGGTTAGTGCAGCTCCTACTCTTACAGACAGCCATGATATCTTAGCTGAAGGTAAATATTTAAACATCGTAGCAAATAAAATATAAATGAATCCTACCGATACTAAAAAGTCAACTACAAACACATAATCAAAGAGATTATCTGGCAAAAACCGATTCAATTGCTTGCTAAACGTACTTAATAAAGAGGTCAGTATAAAACTAGTCAACAATAAAAAACCTAAAATAAGTATAAAACCAAAACTTTTTACTCGACTCATTAAAGTTGCAACAACATCGTTTTTATAAGAGGGTTCTTGTTCCCAAATGGTATCTAAAGCAGACTGTAACTGAAAAAACACACCTGTAGAACCGTAAAGCAACGTACCAATACCTATAACAGTAGCAAAAACAGAGGTTTTCGCGCCACTTTGATTCGCAATCATAGTTCTAATTGCGTCAGCCGCATCTGGACCAATAGCTCTCGAAATTTCACTAAGCAACTCCCCTTGTACAATATCTTCACCCCAAAAACTACCAACTACTTTTAAAATAATAATCACCAAAGCCGGTAAGGACAACACCGCATAATACGCCACAATAGCACTACGCTGAAACGGTGCACCATCAAACCATGATTTACCAGCAGCTACTAATAAACGTGGCAAATGTTGAATCTTAAAATTTTGTGTTTCACTCATGAAATCCAATGTCGTTAATTTACCTAATCCCTACCACCTAACACCTACCACCTAACACCTAACACCTAACACCTAATCCCTACCACCTAACACCTACCACCTAACACCTAATCCCTACCACCTAAAATCAAGCCTCACCTCTAGCCGGATAATCCTTATCCAATACAAATTTGATGGCATTAATCACATCATCCAATCCTGGTCGTGCAAACGGCATCGTCTGTATAGAAGCACAATACAACTCCTGATTTGGTCGTATAACAAACAATCCTGGTTCTATAAATGTATCAGGCTCATCCTTAATACCTTTAGATATAAACAATCCCCATTTACGGGCTTCTGCTATAGGAAACGCATAACCTAAAGGGACATCAGTAATAGCCCATTCCTCATAGGTTTGTTTTGCTTTAGCTTCTGTATCACTACTTACAGCGATAACCTTAACTCCCAAATCTTGAAATTTAGATAATTTGCTCTGTAACGTTTCTAAGTATGTTTTACACACCGGACAGTGAAGACCTCTGTAAACAATAAGTAATGTAAAGGCTTCGGGCTGCTGTTTACTTAGCTCCCATTCTGCTCCATTAACTAAATTAATCTTTAAGTCTGGTGTTTGCTGTCTTGGTTTTAACATCTTGTATTTGTTTTTTAATATTCAACTAAATTTTTAAGCGTCTTAATATTATAAAATTAGAAAGAACACTAACCATACATTACCGCATTTAATAATAATCTTAATGGTATTGAAAGACACACTTAAAACAGAACGCTTATAACGTAAAAAAGCCCATCACATAGTGATGAGCTTCCATAATTTAGGTTAAGTAATATATATTAGATAACTTTTACATTTACTGCGTTTAAACCTTTTTTGCCTTCTGTAAGATCAAATTCTACGTCATCGCCTTCACGAATTTCATCGACTAATCCAGAAATGTGGACAAAATGTTCTTTGTTTGAACCTTCTTCGGTGATAAAACCAAAACCTTTAGCATCATTGAAGAATTTTACTGTTCCTTTACTCATTGTATTATATTTAATTTTAATAATTACTTAATAGTATTCAAATATGATGCCACAAATTAAATACTGCTAATTATCGGATTTATAAGCGATTAAAAACAGCTTACCGATAAAACTAAGCCCTACAACAAACAAGTTTGAGTCCAAATAGCTTTGCACATACCTTTGCTGTAGATCTCCCTCTATCTATTAAATCTAAATATTATGGAAACAAAATTCTCTTTGTTTAACCAGATTAATAGTTTATGTTACTGGTTATTAGTGTCAAGCGATTACAGAACTTCAGTAAAATTAGATGCAGAAAATGACACTTATAGTGTTTGTATAAAGCATTGTGGTGTAGAACTATACTCCAATACCATTAAAGGATTTAGCAAAAGAAACGCTAACTTCTTAGAACACGAATTAGATGGTATGGTCGCTGGTTTATTACATTTAAAACAAAATGTAGAACAGAAATCTGCTTAAGTGTATTGCAAAAAATAACGTCAGTTAGAATGAAATCCTAAAAAGGAACCGCATTCAAACTGACGTCAATATATGTATATAATTTCTGAGCTTATACTGTCGCTAATAGCTAACTAATTACCTAGCCAACTTACGAAGCGCCACCCATTGTTTTAGCATTTCTCTAGAGTCTACAGCAGGATAACCTAATACCGTTTTCCCTGCAGCGACATCATTCATTACGCCAGAGCCTGCTCCTACAGTAGCTCCTGAATGAATAGTAGTATGATCTTTTATAGAAGCCGAACCTCCAATAATAACTCCATCTCCTAAGGTTACAGAACCCGCTAGTCCTGAGCTTCCTGCCATAATACAAGAACGTCCTAGCACACAGTTATGTGCTATTTGAACCAAATTATCAATCTTACATCCGTCACCAATAATCGTAGAACTAAATTTACCACGATCTACACAAGAGTTAGCTCCAATCTCAACAGCATTACCAATAACCACATTTCCAATATGTGGAATCTTTACTAAGCCTCTACCATCATCACTCGGACGATAGCCAAAACCATCAGCTCCAATACTCACATTATTATGAAAAATACAATAGCTGCCAATTACAGAACGCTCTCTAATCACAGTACCAGACCAAACTACAGTGTGGTCGCCTATGGTTGTTTCATCTAAAATAGTCACGTTAGGGTAAATAATAACATTACTTCCTAAAACCACATCTTTACCAATATAAGAACCAGCACCTACTTTAGTGCCTTCCCCTATTTTAGCAGACTTATCAATGGTGGCTAAAGGATGAATTTCGGTTTCAAAATGTGGAGGTTTTGGAGTAAACGTCTCTAACAATTTAGCCATGGCTAAATCGGCATTCTTAACTTTAATAAACACACGGTTCTCTCCAGGATCAATATCTATATTATCATTAACAATGGCTAAACTGGCTTTAGAAGTAGCCCATAAACCAGCAAACTTCCGATTACCAATAAAGGTTGCTTGGTTTTCGTTTGCTTTTTGAATTTGTTCTAATCCTTTTATTTTATTGGTGGTTTCACCTATAACTTCACCTTGTACAATGGCGTTTATATCTTCTATTGAAAATGATTTCATGTGTATTAAAATTGTGTGTTAATTAATTAAAGACACAATATAATACTAAAATATGAAAGTGCTGTATTATGAATTTGAAGAGTTTTAAGAACTACACTAATTTAAAACAAACCTTTAGTCCTTATGCTTTTTGATAAAATTCCATCAAAAATTAAAACGTTTGGTTTTAGCTTAAAAGCTTAGTGAACTCTATTTTTACATTGTAAGTTCTTTAAACGTAATTCCTAAAGCTTTTTGTATCTCTAATACCTTCTGCATTTCGCCAGGAATAATTAAAGCAATAGACTGCCCTGTTTTACCAGCTCTTGCGGTTCTTCCACTTCGGTGCGTGTAATAATCTAAATGCTCTGGTAATTGATGATGCAATACAAAAGCGAGATTATTAACATCAATACCTCGTGCAGAAACATCTGTAGAAATTAAAACTTGTAAACTTTCGTTTTTAAAAGCACGCATCACTTTATCGCGCTCCTTTTGTTGCATATCACCTTCTAAGGCACCAACAGCAAAACCTTCTTGCTGTAATTGATGTGCCAATGCTTGTGTACCGGCTTTGGTTTTACAAAAAATAATACCTCTTTCATCTTGACGCTTGTCTAAGATGCGAATAATCATATTGAGCTTGTCTTTGATAGACGTATTTACATAATGATGAGAAATGTTTTCGTTAACTAAAGCATTTTTATTCACTTCTATTTTAACAGCATCTGGAGACATATACGTTTTTACAATACGCTTAATTTCTTCTGGCATCGTTGCTGAAAACAACCACGTATTACGTTTAGACGTATTGAATTTAAGGATTTTAGTTAAATCTTCTTTAAAGCCCATGCTTAGCATTTCATCAGCTTCATCTAAGACTAAAATCTTTACTTTAGAAATATCAACATCACCACGTTCTACCAAATCAAGTAAACGCCCTGGTGTTGCCACAACAATATGTGTGGTTCTTTTTAAGGCTTTAATTTGTTTGTCAATTTTTTCACCTCCATAAACACCTTCAGCAAAAATCTTTTGGTCAATATACTTTGTAAATCTAAAGAGTTGCTTTTGTATTTGTTGAACTAATTCACGTGTTGGCGCAATAATTAAAGCTTGTACGTCAGAGTTATTAGTATCAATAGCGTGTAACACAGGTAAGCCAAAGGCTGCTGTTTTACCCGTTCCGGTTTGTGCTAATCCTATTAAATCGGTTTTAGATTTTAATAAAATAGGAATTACGGTTTCTTGTATCTCTGTAGGATTTACAATATTAAGTTCTTTTAAACCTTTGATGTAATTCTTATGTATTCCTAATTCTGAAAATGATGCCATAGTCTTTTATTATGTTGCAAAGGTAATTTGTACTTTGGATAATCCGAAAATTTAAGTACAAAATTAAAATTTAGATAATGTTTGAAGTGTAATTACCAACTAATAGGTCGGTAGTCTTTTAAGAATTTACCAGACCAATGTTTACCTGTATTAATACCATCAAATAAAGGATCCAGTACACGTGCTGCACCATCAACAATATCTAAAGGTGGTTGAAAATCGTGTAATTCTTGTTTTCGTTTTGCTAATTCCGCAGGATCTTCGTCAGTTACCCAACCTGTATCCACAGCGTTCATATAGATACCTTCTTTAGCTAAACTACCAGCAGCGGTATGCGTTAACATATTTAAAGCGGCTTTGGCCATATTGGTATGTGGGTGACGGTCTTCTTTAAAAAAAGAATGAAACTTTCCTTCCATGGCTGAAACATTGATAATGTGCTTCTTACCTGTATTCTCTTTCTTCATTACTTCAGATAGACGATTACACAAAACAAATGGTGCTACAGAATTGACAAGCTGTACTTCAATCATTTCTGTGGTTTCAATTTCACCTAGTTTTAATCTCCAACTGTTGGTTTTTCTTAAATCCACTTGTTGTAAATCGGCATCTAATTTTCCCTCTGGAAAGACTTCTTGAGCTACTAAAGTATTATCAAAACTATACGGAATCTGCGATAATTTAGCAGACGCTCTTAAACCAATACCTGGTTCTGGTCCATGCCAAGTTACTGGCATATTTTTATTAGAAGATGCTCCAGAAGTTAATTGTTGTAACTCTTGTAAACATTCGGTATGATCGTTTAGTAAATCGCGTGCAAACTTAGGTAACTCTTCTATTGGGCGTTCTTCGTTTGGCATTAAATGACTGTAAAAACCTGCTGGTCGTCTTACGGTTTGTGCTGCATTATTAATAAGAATATCTAGTTTTTCGTAGCGTTGTTCTATAAAGTTACAGAAAATTTCTACACTAGGAATATGTCTTAAATCAAGACCGTGAATCTTTAAACGATGGCCCCATTCTGTAAAGTCTTCTTCTTGAGAAAAACGCAAGGCAGAATCTACAGGAAAACGTGTGGTTGCAATAACTGTGGCGCCACCACGTAATAACATTAAGGTGATATGGTATCCAATTTTTAAACGCGACCCTGTAATGACAGCAACTTGACCTTTAACATCTGCCGTTTGAAAACGTTTGGCATAGTTAAAATCGCCACACTCTTCACACATGGTATCATAAAAATGATGTAATTTGGTGAAAAGGGTTTTACAAACGTAGCAGTTTCTTGGAGATTCTAATTCTAACTGTTCTTTAGCTTTTAAATCGGCTTCAGGTAACAATTTAGGAGCTACAAAAATATGTGCTTCTCTTGCACTTCTGATACCTGTTACTTTTCTAGCATTTTTATCTCTAGCCGCTTGCTTACGTTTTGCGGCTTTTTTGGCGTCTTTTTTACGTCGCGAAAATTCCTCTCTACTTGGACGTGATAATTGTCCTGATGCTTTGATTAAAGCCGTACGTTGGGCTTTAGGAATTTCAAAAATTTGATTTGTATTAGCAACTAATCGTTCTAATATAGAAATACAGTTTTCAATCTCATGGATTGAAATGTCTTCGTTTGTATCGGAATTTTCGTTGCTCATAACTATATTTTATACTAAGTCTACTCTTTTCTAAGCTTCCTGAAGCTCTTTTTTAGATTTTCTGTACAAATACGAATTGAAAATACTTCGTCTTGCAAAACGCATTTGTTTATCTGAATTTAAGAATTTAATAAAAACTCCTTTAGGAACACCAAAATACTCATAAGTGCTGCCATCTAAAAATGTAATTTCTAAAAGCTGTCCTTTATGCTGAAAATCTAAAATGCTAGAATCTGTAATAGTAGCAGTATATTCTTCAAGGTTTGCAGCTTTAGTTTCTGGCGCAATGCTCACTAAAAAATGATACCCATCAATGATTTCAACACTCTTTAATTCAGCTTCTTCCTGTCCGGCGTCACCATCTTGAAATTTATCTGGATGCCATTCTTTAACTAAGTTTCTGTAGGTCTTTTTTAAATCTTTAAGATTAATTGAATCTTCTACAGAAAAAAGCTTTTTGTATTGATTAATACGTTTCATTTATAGTGTTTTAAAATAAGGCGCGAAACTACGCTATTTTATAATACAAAATCAATTTAATTCTGTTTATTATAAACCTTTAATCCTCAGGAGGAAATCCATGGATTTCTTCAAATTTCTCATCAAAATTAGTTCTTAAATACGAGTTTAATTTCTTTTGGTAGTCGTCCTTTAACCATTTCAAGAAATTATACGTACTTCTACTAATACATTTGGCATAAGTTTCAATACGTTGATTGATATCGTCCTTTAATAGTTTCGCTAATGCCAAAGCATCGTAAACATCTTCACTATTTTCTATACAGATTTTAGCGTGTTGCTCTATAGAACGTTCAAGTACTACTTTTGAAGATTCTCCACTATCTACAGCATCTTTGTACGTTTGCTTAATATCAAAATAAGTCTCTTCAGACTTAGAGAATTCTTCTTTGATTTCATCGGATAAATCGTGTTTAAAGTTTGATTCAATCGCTTCATCATCCTTAATACGATCTGCATACCAGTTTGGCGATTTAAAGATTAATTGCCAATCTAAATCTGCACCCCAAGGTCCAAATCTATACAGGTTGTTTCCTAAATCTATAGTTGTAAATTTCGATTTATTATTTAAAATACGAGACCCACGACCAATCATTTGGTAATATAATGTCAAGGATTTGGTTGCTCTGTTTAAGATAATGGTATCAATAGTTGGCTCATCAAATCCCGTAGTTAAGATACTTACCGATGTTAATATAGCATCTGGAGTTTCATGAAACCATTGTAAAATTTGCTTACGTTGTTTCTTTGTCGCGGTGTTATCCAAGTGCATAATTGGTAAATCTGCTTCTTTAAATGCATAATACACACTAATAGATGTGTTAATACCATTATTAAAGATTAAGGTCTTCTTCCCTAGCGAATGTTTTTTATACGCATCAATTAGTTTTTGCAACATTGCCGGACTAGAGTATAAATCTTCAGACGATTTTACGGTATAATCTCCATTAGAACCCACTTCTAAAGACGTTAATCCCATATCGTATGCATAAGTCTCTGCTCTTGCCAAAAACTCATTTTCTATAAGATTCTCAATCGTTTCACCTGTAATAAGTTCATCGTAATTATCCTTCATTGGCAAATCCTTATTTGAACTTAAAGGCGTTGCAGTTACTCCAAGAATAAACGATTTTTCAAAAAACTTAAAAAGTTTGGTAAATGAATTGTAATGCGCCTCATCAATAATTACTAAACCAACATCAGAAATATCTAACATGTCATCGTTTAGTCTATTATTTAAGGTTTCAACCATGGCCACAAAACAAGAATAGTCTCCTTGATCATCTAAATTTGCCTTACTATTGACCACTTTATTTGTCACACCAAAACCATCCAACATCTTAGACGTTTGGTTACAAAGTTCTACTCTGTGCGTCATAATCACTACTTTCTTTTTGTGATTTTTAAGGTATTGACGTACAATTTCAGAGAAAATTACTGTTTTTCCACCACCTGTTGGTAATTGGTATAACAAGTGATAATCTTCGCGCTCTGTGTCAAACTTTTCGAAAATTTGGCTTATGGCTCCTTGTTGGTAGTCGTATAATTCTTTATCGGTTTTTTTTTCTTGAACTGCTTGATTTGTTACAGACATAAATTTAGTTTCGGGTTAACTTTTTAGAAGTTGCAAATTTACAACACTTTGGTTCACAAAAAAAGTCTCAGAACAATAGATACCTATTCAATTTTATGAAAACGATCTTTTTGTTAGAAAAATTCGCAGGACTTTCAAAAATTTAATTTTCAAATAATATTTATTATATATTTACGTTTCCAAAGTTTGTTAGATTATTTGCCCTCTATGAAATACATTGTTTTCTGTATCACATTTTTCTACTGTACAATTCAAACATTCGCCCAAGAAGATTCAATTTCTAAGTCTTTAAAAATAGAATTACAAACAACTAAATTTAAACGGGTTGTTATTGAAGCTATTGAAATACCTCTAATAACAAAAAAAGCCGAAGTTGTAGATATTAAAGCTGAACATTGGGATACGACACTTTACAATCCTTATGCCAATACCATTCAAGAGTTTCCAATTGAATTAAGTTTTACAGATAGCACTTATGCCTCTCCTGTTCCTCATAAAAAAGTCGTTACATCACGATATGGTTGGCGCAGAGGGCGACCTCATAAAGGTATTGATATTGATTTGGTAACTGGAGATACTGTAGTAACGATATTAGATGGTATTGTACGTTTTGCAAAATATGCAAATGGGTTTGGAAATGTAATTGTTGTACGCCATTTTAATGGCTTAGAATCTACATACGCACACTTATCACACATTGGTGTTAAAGCTAACGATACAATTTATAAGGGTCAGTATATAGGTAAAGGTGGAAATACGGGGAATTCTAGAGGAAGCCATTTACATCTGGAATTAAGCTATAAAGGTGAATACATTCATCCGGAATACCTTTTAGATTTTTCATCTAAAAATGCCATCAGATCACAACAAGTTTGGGTGACACAAAAGTGGACGCATGCTAGGTTTCACAACTCAAGGCGTGTCAGTAAAGTAAAAGTTATTAAATCTGCCGATGAAGCTGCATTGGTTAGTTTAATTAAGACTCCTAAAGTGTATGTGGTAAAAAAAGGAGATACGCTTTATGGCATTTCGAGACGAAATAATATGTCTGTATCACAACTTTGCAAAACCAACTCCATTAAACAATCGTCTCCATTAAAAATTGGGCAAAAATTAGTTTTAGAACTCTAAAAAAATAGCCTTTTCATTTATAAATTTCTGTATTTTCGCACTCATTAAATTCATTTTAATTGAAAGTCTGTATTGCCGAAAAACCAAGTGTTGCTAGAGAAATTGCCTCTGTACTAGGAGCTACCACAAAACGTGATGGCTACTATGAAGGCAATGGCTATGCTGTGACATACACTTTTGGGCATCTTTGTACCTTATTTGAGCCTGCCGACTATAAACCTTATTGGAAAAGTTGGGATTTAAACAACTTACCTATGCTTCCTGAAAAGTTTGAGGTTAAGGTGGCTAACAATGATGGTATAAAAAAGCAATTTAAGATTGTAAAAAGTTTATTTGATAAAGCAGATGTTGTCATTAACTGTGGTGATGCTGGCCAAGAAGGAGAATTAATTCAACGTTGGGTAATTAATAAAGCTAACTATAAAGGAAAAGTAGAACGGTTATGGATTTCGTCGTTAACTACTGAAGCTATAAAAGAAGGATTTAAGAATTTAAAGCCTTCAGAAAATTATGACAACCTGTATTATGCTGGTTTTTCGCGTTCTATTGGAGATTGGCTTTTAGGTATTAATGCCACACGCTTATATACGGTAAAACATGGAGGTTATAAGCAAGTACTGTCTGTAGGACGTGTGCAAACACCAACCTTGGCAATGCTTGTAAATCGGTTTAAGGAAATTGAAAACTTTGTACCACAACCGTATTGGGAATTACAAACACTATATAGAGCTACCCTTTTTAGTTATGAGGAAGGCCGTTTTCTTAAAATGGAAGATGGTGAAATTTTAGCTAATAAAGTCAAAGAACACGAATTTGAGATTGTATCCACCACTAAAAAGAAAGGGACAGAATACGCACCAAAACTGTTTGATTTAACAGGATTGCAAGTTTATTGTAATACGAAATTTGGATTTTCGGCAGACGATACGCTTAAAATAGCTCAGAAATTATACGAAAAAAAAGCGGTAACCTACCCTAGAGTTGATACCACTTTTTTACCTGATGATGTATATCCTAAAGTAAAAAACATATTATCTAAACTAACTGATTATTCGACTCTTATAACACCTCTTTTAAATAAAAAAATAAAGAAATCTTCTCGTGTTTTTAATGATAAGAAAGTAACAGATCACCATGCTATTATTCCAACCGGAATGCAAACCCATTTGCAATACAATGAGCAACAAGTTTACGACATTATTGTAAAGCGTTTTATAGCTGTTTTTTATGACGATTGTAAAGTATCAAACACCACAGTTATAGGAAAAGCGGCTGATGTTAACTTTAAAACCACAGGAAAAGAAATTTTATCTAAAGGATGGCGTGTTGTTTTTGAGTCTGAAAAGTCCAACAAAAAAGAGGATGCCTTACTGCCTACTTTTGTAAAAGGTGAAAAAGGACCTCATGAACCTTCATTTATAGAGAAACAGACAAAAGCACCAAATCAATATACAGAAGCGACTCTCCTACGAGCAATGGAAACCGCAGGAAAGCAAGTTGAAGATGAAGAGCTTAGAGATTTAATGAAAGAAAATGGTATTGGACGTCCATCTACACGAGCCAATATTATTGAAACACTGTTTAGACGGAAATATATAAAGCGAAATAAAAAACAGATATTACCAACGGTAACAGGAATTCAACTTATTGATACAATTCAGAATGAATTGCTTAAATCTGCCGAACTTACGGGTTCTTGGGAAAAGCAATTAAAAGATATAGAAAAAGGTGAGTTTAGCGCAAGTGCTTTTATTAGAGGAATGAAACGCATGGTTGATGCCTTAGTTTATGAAGTCCGAAGTGAAAAGGTACAAACTCGAATTTCGGCGGTAAATAATAAACCTGTAGGAAAACCAAAATCGAAAGCAAAAACGAAATCAAAGTCCCAATCATTAGTGGGTAATTCTTGTCCTAAATGTAAAACGGGTTCTTTATTAAAAGGGAAATCGGCTTATGGCTGTAACCTTTATGGAAAATCTTGCGATTTTACCTTACCCTTTAGTTTTGGTGACAAGAAAATTTCTGAAAAACAATTTATTAGATTATTAACTAAAGGATCTACTGTAAACTTAAAAGGCTTTAAAATTGAAGGCAGCTCTCAGGAAGGTTTATTACGCTTTGATACTGATTTTAAATTAAAATTTGAACCAAAGCAAACCGTAAAAAAACCAACAATTAAAGCCGGTGATGTTTGTCCTAAGTGTAAAACAGGGAAAATACTACAAGGCAAAACAGCTTTTGGTTGTAGTAATTATAAGGTAGGTTGTGATTTTAGAGTTAATTTTTAATTCATCTTACAGGAACATAAAAGTCCTCTTCAGAATCCGGACTTCCATTTATATACTTTTCGCCCATAATTTGAAAATGTGGTCTATTATCAATTGTGTATCCAGAATGTGGTAACCATTTCTTCATGATTTGCTCATAGGTTTTAGAAGCATCCATGCCTTTATGAAGACACAATGCGTACATACCTTTAGGAATTGTAAACGACTTCATACCTTCTGGTATGTGATCTAAGTTTTTAACTTCAACACAAGCCCAAATATCAAATGGTTTTTCTATAGTATTAAAATCATCATAAACTTGTAACGCTATAAATTCGTTATTCAACCTATTGTGAATTTCTCTATGTCTTGGCATAAAACGTTTCCATAAGGCAACAATATTACCAAACTCACTATGATGCATAGCACTTTTTATTCCAACGACTATTTTGCTTTCAATTGTTATTATTTGTGGATGCATAAAAAAGAAGTATAAAAAAACCATCATAAGTATTAATTATGATGGTTCTATATATGATATTTAAGGTATACTATTTAACTAGTTTTACTCTAACGGCATTCATACCACGTTGTCCTTTCTCTAACTCGAAAGTAACCTTGTCGTTTTCTGCAATTTCATCAATAATACCACTGACGTGTGTAAAGTGCTTTTCGTTAGTTTCTGTATCTATAATAAAACCAAAACCTTTTGAACTGTCGTAGAAAGATACTTTCCCGTTTCTAATTGGATCAAACGGATCTTCGTCAGATTCTTCTTTTGTAGGAATACCTATAACAATATTTTTTGCTTTTACTTTAACCTTCATAGAAGGATCTGGAGGTGTATCTGTAAGGTTTCCGTTATGATCTACATAAGCCAAAGGAATACCACCTGTTCCATTTTCTTCTTTCTCGAGTTTACGCGCTTCCATTTTCTTACGCTTATCCTCTCTCTTTTTTAATCTCTTTTTTTCTTTTTCGCTTTTACTAAAAGTTTGTTGTGATTTAGCCATTCGTTGTTTTAAAAATTAATATGTGTGTGCTCATGAAAATATTGCTAATGCAGACAAGTTAATTAACTTAACAATGAATCGTATTAAAATCTAGTAAAATAACTTAAGAAAAAAGTTACTTGTGTAGTATATTTTCAATAAACTAGTTGCAAAGATACAACTTATATCCTTTCAATCTTTCCTGTTTGAGTAATATTATTAACACCAGACTTTAAGGTTAAAAAAGCATTGCCATTAGCTTTAACATTAATATGAAACTTAGCTTCACCTACATTAAACTCAATCACAATTTCTTGTGCATCATCATTAAAAGACGCTTTATAATTTGTAATTTTATTCTTTGAGGTATCTGTTAAAAATGTGTAAGTACCTAATGAGCTTAGTGTTCCGCTAATATTATCAGACTCAATTTTTAGCGTATTAGAATCTGCTTCTAACCTTTGTCTTTCTTTATTGTTATAAACAACTAAACCTACAAATTGATATTGTTGTGCTTTAATAGCTGTTTTAGAGCTGTGATATGTTGAAGCAAATATTTCCTTTTGACTTGGTTTTGATTGCGCACTTGTAATGGTTGTTGCAGAAAAACATAGAAGTAAGGCTAAATAAATAATTTTTTTCATGATTATTTTGGGTCTAAAATTAAATTAATTCGTTCGATACCATCTCTATAATGGTATTTGGTTTCTGTGTTTACATTAGTTTTTGAAGCTGAAGTAAGCATACGCTTTACTATATTTAACTCACCTCTAACCAGAGCTCTAACATCAGACTGGTTAACATTGTAATACTGTCTGCTGCGATTTGGATCTAAATCTTTGGTCATTAAATTTGCCATAGCATCTAAATACACACGCTGCAAGTTACGTCTAAAAACTGAAACATTCAATCCTGAATCTACTTCAGACCATATTCCTGAACGTAAATCTCTTAACATTTCTAAAGCCGAATAACTATTAGCATCCATTGCATTATGATCTATTAGCCTTCCTAAACGTTCAAAATGCAATAAATTATTTAAATGTCTAGACTGTAAACTTCTTATGCGATCTGTATAACCAGCATAATTTATATTCTGAAGTATAGATTTATCAATTAGCCATGTTGGAGTTTCAAATGCGTTTTTATGCAACCATTGTATTGCCGACTTTTGATATGTTTTAGATACAGGATTATAAACCATGCCTCCTTGTGACGGATTTTTAGTTTCTTCTACTACTCCACCAACATGTGTAACCACATGACCAATATATCGACTCCATACGCTAAGCATTTCACCATAAAGCTCTTCTAAATCTTCATAATTATCTGTTTGATCACTTGTCCAACTTGGTAAATTTTTAGCGACTATCTTTAAATTTTTAAGTCCATATGTACTCGCCTTAATACTATTGTTTCCTATATCTTCCGTTTGTGCTGTAGGATCATAACTACCGCGACCTCCAAATTTGTAAATAGGATTACCTGCCTTTTCCATCACCCAACCATTTAATATGGCTTTTTCATCGTCTGCAGATTTTGCTCCGTCAATATATCTATACCCATAATTAATTGCGTATTCATCGTAAGGCCCTAACTGTCTTATAAATCTTATATTTTCGTCTCCAGGTTGCGCTATATAATTATATCGAGCATAATCCATAATGGTTGCTGCAATACCATATTTTTGCGTAAACGCACCATCTCTATAACTTTCTACATCATAAGCGTAACTTGCACTCATATTATGTGGTAAACCCAAAGTATGACCAACCTCATGAGCAATAACCATTTTCATCATTTCACCAATTTCTTCATCTGGAGTATTTAAGGTTCTTGCTAACGGATTTGCTGCACCAGTTTCTAATAAGTAACGATTACGGTACGAACGTAAATGGTTATGATACCAAATAATATCACTTTCAATAATCTCACCACTTCTTGGATCTGAGACGCTTGGTCCTGTGGCATTTCTTGTGGTACTCGCTACATATCTTACTACAGAATATCTAATATCTTCAGGACTAAAATCCGGATCTTCTTCTTTAGTTGGTGGATCTTTTGCAATAATTGCATTTTTAAACCCAGCAGCTTCAAAAGCTTTTTGCCAAAGCTCTATACCTTCTTTCATATACGACCTAAACTTCATTGGAGTTGCTGGGTCTAAATAATAAACAATAGGTTTTACAGGTTCAACTAACTCTCCTCTATTATAAGCTTCAATATCTTTTGGGATTAATTTCCAACGTCTTAAATAAGTTTTTCTATCCGATTTTAATTCTTCGCTACTGTAGTCGTATTTACTTAAAGTAAACCAACCTACACGATCATCATAAAGTCGTGGTTGCATTGGCGTTTCTGGCAAAAGAATCATAGATTGATTCATTTGTATACTAATGGTTTCATCTCCTGTATTTACTGGAGGGTTTGAAGCGTTATAGGTAAAATCTTGTATAACTTCTATATTTTCCGGGAAGCTCTTAACCGAATTGATAAAGCTTCTTGATTTATCTAAATTCTTAACCTTGTAAGTCGATCTTAATCTTGACGATAATCCACTAATGGCTTTCACATCTGATCCATAAAAGCTGGTTACATCTATAACTACAGCAGAAGAATCTTTAGAAAACGCAGCAATGTCAAAAGCATATAAGGTGGGCTCGTAATTATTAGACTTTACAGATACGTTAATAGGTAAACTATCTGCAGCAACAGCGCTAGATGATTTTTCTTTAATGAGAATTTTATCTTTAAAACGCTCCCAATTAATCATACGTGTATTGGTTTTTGTACCAGCATTTACATAACCACCACCTAAGTTTGAAGGTAATTTAGAAAAACGACTTACCAACAACATATCTGTATTTAAATATGCCATTGGGATTTCAAAATAGTACTTCTCTCCCACTAAATGCACATCAAATAGCCCTTCATCTGAAATGGCTTCTTTTGTAATGACTTTATCGTAATCTTTTATTTTTTCATTGCTTTTTTTAGATGGTTGTGTTTTTACCTGTGCTGTGTTGTTTTTTGTTTTTTTCTTGCTTGCCGTTTGCGCTGTTGCACAAGACAATAAGATGAATGAACAGAGTGTTAGTGTTAAAGTTTTTCTCATGAATTAAAATGCTAATAGATTAAAGATATTGCTAAATATAAATAATAGAATTTTAGTTTTATCAAATTTCTTAAAAGCTGTTAAAATCTTCTCTTATTACTTAATTCTAAAGTATTTTTGCACAAAATTTAATATCATGCTAAAATTATTGCCTGTTTTTAGAATTGTGGCTTTACTAGAAGGTGTTTCCTATATCTTATTATTGTTTATTGCTACTCCAATAAAGTATTTATATGAAGACCCACAATATGTGAAATTATTAGGAATGCCACACGGTATTTTATTTATGGCTTATGTTGTAATAGCCGTTTTAATTAGCTCAGACATGAAATGGCCAACAAGAACATTTTGGATTGTTTTATTGGCTTCTATTATTCCTTTTGGAACTTTTTATATTGAAAAAAAATACTTAAACAAGTCTAAACGTGCTTAATATTAAACACATCTTATACGATATTTTAATAGAAAATGGCTTATCTGAAGATACAGCAAAGTATCTTAATATGCTTGGACTTCTCCTGGCACTTTTAATTTTAGCCTTTATTGTTGATTATATTACCAAACGTCTACTTTGGAGGTTCTCGGCAAGTGTAGCTAAACGTACCAAAACAGATTTTGACAATATACTAATCACTAACAAATTACCAAGAAATATAGCGCATGTAATTCCGTTGTTAATCTTAATTGAATTTGTACCTCAGGTATTTTCAGATTTTGAAACTGCCAATATTATTATCGAAAAAACCTTGGTGATTATTACCATTGTACTCACCCTTCAAATTATAAGAAGTTTTTTAAGTTCTATTAAAGATTACCTTAAAACATTACCTAATTACAAAGACAAGCCTATTGATAGTTATGTACAAGTCTTTATGATTTTTGCTTGGCTTCTTGGCTTATTTTCAATTTTAGCCATTATAACAGGTGTCTCTTTTATAAAATTTGCGACGACATTAGGTGCTGCTTCTGCTGTTATAATCTTAATTTTTAAAGATACCATTTTAGGTTTTGTAGCCAGCATCCAAGTCTCTATAAACGATATGGTAAGGATTGGAGATTGGATTACCTTTGAGAAATATGGTGCTGATGGTGATGTTATTGAAATTAATTTAGCCACTGTAAAAGTTCAAAACTGGGATAAAACAATAACAACAATTCCTACTTATGCCTTAATTTCAGATTCGTTTAAGAACTGGAGAGGTATGATGGATTCTGGCGGACGACGAATTAAACGCTCTGTGATTATAAAGACCTCTACCATTAACTTTTTATCTGCTGAAGACATTGAACGTTTTAGCAAGATTCAATTGGTTTCAGAGTATTTAAAAACACGCTCTACCGAAATAAATACTTATAATGCACAACACAATATAGATAAGTCTGTTTTAATTAACGGACGAAACCTAACCAACTTTGGTGTGTTTAGAAAATACCTTCAAACGTATATTGAAAACCATTCTGCCATAAATAAAGATATGACATTAATGGTGCGTCAACTAGAGCCCACTTCACAAGGAATTCCGTTGGAAATCTATGCCTTTAGCAGTGATCAACGATGGAAAAATTATGAGTATATATTAGGTGATATCTTTGACCATGTCCTCGCATCTGTAAAATATTTTGATTTAGAAATTTACGAGCTGTCCTTAGGTAACAAAAATTAAGAACAGATTTATAATCTATCTTTAACATACTCCACTTGTGTTTTACCGTGTGGTGCAGGTTTTCCGTCGGCTCCCAAATTAACCATAACAATGTTATCTACGGTTAGTATGGTTTCTCTGGTCATTTTATTTCTGGCTTCGCATTTTAATGTTAGCGATGTTTTACCAAATTTTAGTACCTCAATTCCTAGTTCTACAATATCTCCTTGTACCGCAGAACTCATAAAGTTGATTTCAGATATAAATTTGGTAACAATTTTTGAATTTTCGAACTGAATGATGGTATAAAGCGCAGCTTCTTCATCTATCCATGCTAAAAGTTGTCCTCCAAATAAAGAACCATTAGGATTTAAATCTTCGGGTTTTACCCATTTTCTTGTATGAAATCTCATATTTTTATTGTTGTTATTAGCCATCTTAATATGTTTTTATAAAAGTTTTTGTTGTCTATCTGAATCGTCGTTTGGGATTTTTAAATGAGTCCCCAATTCGGCATTTAATTGTTTTATCAAATAAGCAGAAAGTAATGGTGATTCTTTTTCGATATTTTGATGTACAAAAAAGTCTATTTCTTCAATACCATTAGCTTTCCATAGTTTTAAGCGTTCTACCCAATCATCTAACCTTGCGTAATCACTTTGATGATTAGCGCCAACATAACGTACAAAAGCTCTAGAGTTTGTTAAACGCATATGCATAATATCGCGTCTGCCAGCACTATCTACTATAATATTTGAAATATTATTTGCTTCTAAAAGTTGATATAAATCTTCGGCTACGGCTTTGTCGTTATACCAATTGGTATGTCTAAACTCCATAGCTAATGGAATTTCTTTTGGCCAACTCTCTGCAAAATTTACAACACGATTAAAGTCTTTTGGTGCAAAATTGTTATGCATTTGAAGAAACACACAACCCAACTTTTCTTTTAAATTTACGGCACTGTAGAGGTAATTGTCTACAATAGGCGTAATAGTGTCACTCAACCGTTTCCAATGGCTAATTTCTTGGTTTAGCTTTGGAAAGAACTTAAAATTATCAGGAGTCTTATCGTACCATTTTGCAAATTGCTCTGGAGGAAATATTCTATAAAATGTAGCGTTGAGTTCAATAGAATTAAACTGACGCGAGTAATATTCTAATTCGTCTTTAGTACCTCTAGGATAAAATCCTTTTAGATCTGCTTTATTCCATTTTGCA
This sequence comes from Winogradskyella sp. ECml5-4, assembly GCF_036903175.1. Lineage (NCBI taxonomy): Bacteria > Pseudomonadati > Bacteroidota > Flavobacteriia > Flavobacteriales > Flavobacteriaceae > Winogradskyella > Winogradskyella sp. ECml5-4. The sequence continues at coordinate 157,273 of NZ_JAYJLF010000008.1, forward strand.
CAACCAACAAAGACATTACACCTTTCTGAAGGTTTGTTCTGCAACACTTTTAAAGTATCTGGATGATCTGCTGGTAAAGTAAAATCTATATCGCTTGGATTATCGACACTTCCGAATTTCATGAATTTGCGTTTATTCAAAGATAAGTGTAATCACTTTATTTGAAAATAGAAAAGCATTAGAATATTGAATACAATAATCACCATTGTTAATAACCACGTTAACAAGATAATTGCACTTCAATTAAACGAGGTAAGTTATTGAGTAAATTTAATTCCGAATTCACCTTAATAACCTCATTATGACTTCTAGAACCGAAGATTTATTAGCTATTCGTCCAAATATTTCATCTGCAAAAATCTATGATACAATAGGTTCTGAAGAGTTATTTCAAAATAAAACGATACGACCAATTGTAAAACTTCAACACGATTTACTCATCGTCGTTTTTAAAAATTACATTACGAAACATAAAAACGTGTTTTATGAACTTTCTTTAGAAAAGCAATTGGCCTATATAGATAATACGATTCATAAAGACACAAAATTCAGAAATGCTGTAAAAGGCATGCTTATTGGTCAGTTTACGGTTGAAGAGTACGCTTTATATATTCAGAATTCATCTTCTTTAAACAAACGTATGATGACTATTGTTAAGGAACGACTAATTGATAGTATTCAAGTATTTACTAAAACTGATGTTTTACAAGCCGTTTAAATTTACAACAACGATTCGCCGTTTAAGTTTGTTGTAAGGACATCGCTCATATAGTCAAAATAAGGTCTAATTTTTTTAAAGGCATCATCAACATCATTTAGGAAACCCTCTGCTAGAACGTCTTTATCTGTATATTTTTTAGTGAATATAAATTGTTTTTTTCTTATTAAATCTATAGCTGCGTGTTCTTTATCAAAACCTTTAGGTGCTGTTTTTAGTTCATCACCAACAAAGTTTCCCCAAGTAGCCTTGAATGTTTTGTCATTAAGAATCGTTCTGATTTCGCTATCATCCATTTCAAATTCTTTTCTAATACGTAATAGATCTTCTTTGTTTGGGTCCCAAAAACCTGTAGCAATAAATGATTCGTTATTAGGCTGAATATGCAAATAGTAACCACCTCTTAATTCTGGCTTTTTTCTGGCAAATGAACCTCCAAAGTGGGTTTTATAGGGCAATTTATTTTTAGAAAATCGCACATCTCTATAAATTCTGAATATCTTGATTTTTTCAATCTGATCATGTGCACTCATTAACTCACCCAAATGATTATAAGCTATTTTCATTTTAGCTTCAATCGCTTTAAATTCTGGTTTATGTGTATTAAACCAATCTCTATCGTTGTTTTTTTCTAACTTTTTAAAGAACGTAAAGACGTCTTTAGGTACAGGATAACTCTTCATATTATTTTTTTGTATAAAAATAAAAAAAGCCATCTCAATTGATGGCTTTGTTTATATAAATATCAGAAATATTACTTGTTGTCGTCTACTACATCTTCAACTTCATCCGAAACATCATCTGCAGCATCTTCAATAGCATCTCCTGTGTCATCTACTGCTTCTTCAATTTTATCTCCTGTAGATTTTTGTTCTCTACAGCTGGTTGTGATTATACTTAAACTAAATAAGGCTATAAATAAAAAACTTAATTTCTTCATCATTTTTGGTTTTTAGTGATTAATATATATAGCAAATATCGTTATCCTTATGCCATTCCTTTTGCTCTTATCCTATCAGTTTTAACTCAATTGAATGTTTAGTACTAGTTCTTAGCAAAAGTCTCTTTGATATCAGATGTATTAACATCTAATTTACTATCAAATTGTAAGGTTCTAATTGGGAATGGAATGTTAATACCTTCTTTGTCATAGGCTTTTTTAATCTCAATAATAGCCTTAGTTTTAGCTCTTAATTTTTCGAGCATATTTTCTGCATCTATCCAAAATCGGCATAAATAATTTATAGAACTATCACCAAATTCTGTATAATAAAACTCTACATTTTCGGCAGTTTCTACTTGGTCAAACGTATTAGCAATAACTTCTTTGGTAAGTTGCTCTACCTTCTCCAAGTCAGACTCATAACCTACTCCACATTCTATAAACACTCTCATTTTTGTTGTTAAAGAATAGTTTTTTAAAGGATTATCTAAGATTGTTTTATTAGGAATAATAACAATATTATTATCTGCCTCCTTAAGTGTAAAATCTTTAAGATTAATATCCATTACTTCACCTGAGTATCCTGTGGTTTCAACCCAATGTCCTATTTGTATTTTCTTTCTAAAGGATAATATAAGTCCTGCAAAGGTATTAGCCAATGTACCTTGTAGTGCCAAACCAATAGCCAAACCAACAACACCTGCACCTGCAAGTAAGGAGGTTAAGGCTTTGCCTAAATTTAAAACACCTAGTGCCATAAATAACCCTAAAGCCACAACAATAACAGCACTTACTCTTGAAATGGCTCCTTTAATAGACTCCTGCTCTACACGTTTATCAATAAGTCTAATGACTAATCTGCTGACATATTTAGCCGTAAAATATGCTGCAACCATAACCAAAATAGCCAAAATTAAATTAGGAATACTTTCTATAATAGCATTAAACCAACCTATTAATTTATCTACAAGGTTGCTTAGTGCTGTATTAAATTGCTCTTTCATGTTGAATATATTTGTATTGTTATTTGAAATAAATTTTGAGTATTTAAGTTTTAAATTCGAACTTTTCACTCTTAGAATTCAAATATCGTAATGATTAATGATTGTCTTTAGCTCTTATACTATAGGTTTTAACCTTATTCAAATTGTGAGTCTATTTTTTTGCTTTAACACAACCTACCCACTGATATCCAAGCTGTTTTATAAATAGCTTGAATTATTGAGCCTTAAAATATTGCTATACTTATTTAGTAAAGTACTGATTGTTAAACAGATTTTAACAACGTGGATAACTACATTAATAAATGTTATAAAATAAACTTGTGAGTTATCATATTTTTCCCTATCATGCACTAATTTATAAACAGATATTATATTTATTATTTATGGGTAGACCAGCAACAAGACCAACAGCACTTAAAGACGGTTTTTATATTGAAATTAGAAACAAAGGCTCAAGATCAGGTGTAAAATTATACAGTGGTACTAAATTACAGATGCATCGCGCTATTAAAATGTATGAGCGCTCTAAAGAAGTGATCATTTTAGGCGAATCTGTAAACGGAAAATTTTTAGATAAAGAGCCAAAACATCATGTGGCTGATTAATTCTTGAATTCATTTTTTTCTTATTGAAAAGAGAATGATCATAACAAATCCAAAAGAAGGCATTAAATAAAAAATTTAATGCCTTCTTTTTTTATTCAAAATCTACAGAATGTAATATTAACCCTGAAGCTGGCGCAATATAATCCATAACTTCAGTGCTTTCGTGTTTTAAAGTGTTTTCTATATACTCAAGTGTTACTTCTCCTCTACCCAATTTTATTAAACATCCAAACATTAGTCGGATTTGGTTTCTCATAAACCCTTTTCCAACCACTTTAAAAACATACGATTTTTCTGGAAAAAAATTAGCCGTGTAAATATCATTATTGACTATTTCTGAGGATTCAATGGTTCTAATATACTCACCTTTATCTGTAGCACGATAACAGTAGGTTTTAAAATTGTGAGTACCTTCAAATAATTTGGCACCTTGTTTCATAAGATCAACATCAAGAGGCTCTAGAATTGTAGTGAGAATTGGTGCGCAAAATGGATGATTTTTTTGACCTTCAGAAAACACATAATGGTACTCTTTTAACTTAGAATCTTGAATAATATTAAACGTTTTATCGACTTCCTCTATGGATAAAGCACGTATATCTTGAGGTAAATTATGATTAAATAAACCTAAGAACTCCTCAAAATCTTGAATAGGTTCGTTGTAAATAAATAATTCTAAAGCTGCTTCGTTGGCCGAGACCATAGCGTCAGTTCTGCCGGCACCTAAAGTCTTAAATCGTATGTCTTGAAGAATATACTTTAATGTACGATCTATCATTAAATGAACCGTTTTTACATCAGGTTGCTTTTGCCAACCATGAAAACGATAGCCTAAATATTGTATTTTAATAAGATAATAGTAGCGCTTGTCAAACATAATCACAAGAACGTAATTTTATTGACGATTCCAAAAGCAATGCTTACTTTTATAGTTCAAAACTTGAAATTTGAAAAGACTTTACCCCTTTGATCCGTTAATAAAACATCATATTATAATTAGTTTGCTACTGGCACTTTGGGTCTTTATATTTTTGTACTTCACAGAACCTTTAGATGTTAGCGAATTACCAAACAATGAGAAACTAATTTATTTACCTGGTTATGGTTTAGTTACTGGCTTTTGCTATTTGTTGTTCTTACCTTTTCAGAGCTATTTATATCGTAAGTTTCAAAATCAATGGAACATTTTTAGCGAACTAACATTTATTATTACCTTTTCCATAGTTAGCATTGCTATTGCGCGATGCTATTATTTATTCATCGTGGTAGCCAATGAGCCTAATCCTAACACCTTAGGTTATATGCTTGCAACTATATTTCTTCCTGCAATTGCTACCATATTGCCTATTATATTAATTGGCCGTTTTGGATTTGGAAAATATTATGAAAAACAATTAGAAGATCAAAAAATTGAAATTAAAGGCGAAGGTAATTATGAAGGGTTACGCTTACAGCTAAATGAAGTCATTAGCATTCAATCTTCAGATAATTACATCGAAGTTTTTTATCTATCGGGACATGACTTGAAGAAAACATTAATTAGAAATAAACTTTCAGTTATTGCAGATGAATTTCCAGAATTGCGTCGTGCACACCGTTCATATCTTATTAATCCGTTTCATTTCCAACAATGGAAAACAGAAAACGGTAAGCTTTATGTAATACTAAATCACCATATAGAAGTCCCTATTTCTAAAACCTATCAAAAAGATATAAAAGCGACCATTAATTCTACCACAAACTAAGGTCATTTCACCCCAAACACCTATTATTATTGAGTTTTGAGCCATTTCATAATTAAGTTTGCTCTAAGAAAGTTTAACACCAAAAACACATTAATTATGAAAACGCTAATCACTTTTATTATCGCATTATGTATTTCAACACTAAATGTAAATGCACAAGATTCACAAAAAGAAATTTTAATTGTAGGCACAATGCATACTGTTCCAAATATTGTAAAGCGCAGTTACAAACCAATGCTAAGACGTGCCAAAAAATATAACCCTACTGCAATTTATGTCGAAAGCCCAAGCGGAAATGACACCTTAAGTTGGGAATATTTAAAAGATGGCTGGTCTAAAAACTATAAAGCTTTTTATTATTTATCTGATTCTATTCAAAAGGTATTTACACCAAATCTTAAAACGTATAATTCTATTCTAGAAAAATCTTTTTCAGATATGACAACTGAAGACTTAGATTTTATGATTACTACGTTTGCCTATAATAGAGATAATGCTAATCATGAATTTTATACTTATATAAAGAAATATGGTGTTGAAGGCTCAAAAAAACCAACACAACATGAAGATGGCGACCTTACTTTTAAACTCGCATTACATCAAAATATAAAATTATTGACGTCTATGGACGACCAACGAACCAATGAAGAATATCATGAGGCTTGGACTAAATGTGGTAAAGAAGGACAATCTAACGGTAATAATGCCATTAACAACAAAATGAATAAAAAGGCATACAATTCGGCTATAATTCCTGCTATTTTTAGAGGATTAGGAAAACACACTAATAGAAGAAAATCATTAGAACAATTACATAAATCTAGTTCATTTACCTATGTCGCTGTAAAAACAGAAGGTTGTACAGAAGGTGAACGTTATTGGAATGAGCGTAATATGAGAATGGCAAAAAACATAGGAGAACAAGTTATGGCTTCAGATTCAGAACGTAATATTGTTATTGTGGGAGCTTCTCATGTTATTGGTTTAGAAAAAGAACTACAGACTAATTATCCTGATTTAAAAATTGTGCTTGCTGGTGAATAAACTTTCTTAACAATTACCGCAAAAACAGAACAGCCATAATTTTACAATTATGGCTGTTTCTTATAAAACATTGTTTTACAACATACAATTGTTATCTAATTATTAGTTTTTCAATACGTCTTTCGTTTGTTTTACTATCTAATTCCATTATATAAATACCAGCACTTATATGACTAACATCTATAGTTTGTTTAGCACTATTGGCATTTAATGTATTAGTTAAAACTACACGACCATTAACATCATACAATCTAGCTTTAGTTTCACTCAATAATTGTCCGCTAATGTTAATTGTTTTATCATGAGACCAAATATTAACCGTTGTAAAGTTTGACTTATCAACACTTAGTGCATCTCCACTAAATCTAAGATAAAAACGACCTGTACCTGTTAAATTATCATTAGCAGTAAACACATAATCGTTGGTGTTTAATAAAGTAAACGAATTATTAGAAGTATCCTCTAAATATATGATGATATCTTCTGGCATATCAGTTTCAGTAATACTAAGTGTTACTTCTTGTCCTTGACTGGCATTAACACCTAATGGTATTACAACATCATACATTGCAATTGGATTAAATGTTTGAACAGCAAGTGGAGTACCTGAATTATCTTCAACCAAATGAGAATAAATAGAAAATGCAGGAGGATTTTCACTGAATAAAGCAGAATCATAACCAGGATCAAAACCCTGTGTTGCATTACTATTAAAATAAAAATCTGTACTAAAGTTAGACTCGCTAGACGAAGATTTTAATTGTATATGTCCATGGTGTGGAGATGACGATGACCGTCCTAAAATAAAATCATCAGAAGATCCTTCACAACGCATTGTGGTTGTAAAATCAACAAGTCCGCCACCCGATTTTGCTTTCACAAAAAAGGCTTGACCTGGAGCAATTAATTCATTTATTACTGGCGAATCAATACTTGCCTGGTTCCAAACTGTCCATCCATCAGATGCATCTCCATCATAACCGTATATGGCTTGATAGGTACCTGTATTAAATTGAGATTTATTTAATATAAAGAACGTTTCAAAATCGATATATGAAGGATAAGGGTTTCCTATTAAATTCCATGCAAAACCTGCTGATGCATCTGAAATTGAAATATCTAAAACATCATCAGTTCTAGGAATACCAGTAAAAGTTAATGTGCCTCCATCTGTTGTTGCAGCTCTATAACCTTTTCCCGCTTCAAGAAGGGTTGATGCATTTGAAAGTATGCCATAATTCTGATAAGCTCCAGCTGCTGTATTATATGGAGCAAACGCTCTTGTAAAACCACTATAACCTAAGTTTAAGTTTTCTGCTGCAAATTCAGGAAAGAGCTGACCAGAGATTGGTGGCGAAATTAAATCATTGATTCCTAGTTGCTCTGTATGTTTATGGTAAGATATTACCCCAACAATAGTACCATCTGAAATTAAACTCGAATATTGCTGAGAAGTAGATTCTAAATTTAATACATCAGTCGTTAGTGTAATACCTGAAGCCACATATAATGCTGCACCAGGATCTACAGTTAAAATACTACATAGCGTATTTATTGTAATATTAGCAATACCCGACTTAATAATAATATTATCAAGTGACGTGGCTATACCCAAGGGATTACTTGGCAACCATCCATTATCATAAGTAAAGGTAATAGAGGCATTTTCGCTTTCTACAGAATTTTGATCTTGTCCTTGTGCTTTTGACAAATTAAAAATGCACAACAGAAATAATAAAGTTAAAGTAGGTGTAAAGTTTTTCATAAATTTGGGGTTATGATATAGTTAATAGTTTCAGTACCACAAACTTATAAAAACGTTGAAATAAATCGTCAAAACACATATTTAATCGATTAAAAAAAATATATAATCGTTTAAACTACTTTTTATCCGACAAAAATAATAATTTTAACGATTAAGTGCTTTTTTGTTTTTTATTTAAAGTTGAACCTCTATTTCACTCAATAAAACACCTTAAATTAAGAATAAAAAAAAGCCCTAATCATAGATTAAGACTGTTTTTATTTTCAATTAAGTTTTTAATTAATAATTATTTTTTTTGTTTTCACTTTAATAGCATCAAAAACCTTAACAATATAAATCCCTGATGACAAAGTAGACACATCAATATAATTTGATGCATTTGTAGTTTCTAAATTAGTATACAAAACTAATCGACCTTGTAAATCGTAAATTTTAGCTTCTGTCTTAGTACCTAATGAACCACTAATGACTATTTCTTTTGGTTTTGAAGTCGCATAAATATGTAAATGATTAAATTCATTCGTTTTTGTACTTAATACAGCAGACGAATATCTTAAATAAAAACGACCTGTTCCATTTAATTCTGATGGCGAATTAAACGTATAAGCATTATCATTTAATAAGGTTAAACTGTTTTCAAAACTATCTTCTAAATAAATATTAACACCAACAGGTAATGCCGAAATATTGTCAATAGAAATAGTCAAGTCTTCATTAGCATTAGCCTTTATACCAAGAGGGATAATAATATCATTAAAATCATTATAAGGTAAAGACTGTATTGTCATATTTACACCAGTATTATCTTCTACTAAATTTGAAAATATTGAAAAATCTACACTACCTGCATTATAAGAACCTGCATCATAACCAACATCTAAGCCTCTAGTGGTACCTTCAATAAAGTAAATTTGTGTTGATGCTTTTTTAGACGTGCTAGTTAAATTTAATTGAGAGGAAACAACATTTGCTGAAGGGTTTCTGCCTACAATAAAATCATCAGAACTACCTGTACGACGCATTGCTTTGGTAAAATCAACCATACCGCCTCCTGATTTAGATTTAACAAAAAACGCTTGTCCTGGCGCAATTAACTCGGTAACAGTTCCATCTGCTATAGTTGCTAAATTCCAAACGGTCCAACCATTAGATACATCTCCATCGTAACCATAAATGGCTTGAAACGCACTATTGGGATCAAACTCACTTGCATTAGTCGTAAAAAAGGTTTCAAAATCAATATACGAAGGATAAGGATTTCCAATTAAGTTCCACGCATAACCTGCGGCTGCATCAGAAATAGGTACATCAAGTACGTCATCTGTTCTAGCAATACCTGTAAAAGTTAAATTGCTTCCATCTGTTGTTGCTGCTCTGTAACCTGTTCCTGCATCAATTGTAGTTAATGCATTTGCAGCTACATCATAATTTTGATAAGCTCCAACCGATGTATTATAAGGTGCAAAAGCTCTTATTGTAATAGCAGCTGCTGCCAAGTTTGTATTTAAAGCAGCAAAAGCAGGAAATAATTGTCCTGAAATTGGTGCAGAAATTAAATCGTTTGTTCCTATTTGCGATGTATACTTATGATAATTTACAACACCCGTAATTGTGCCATCAGATATTAAACTTGAAAAAAGTTGTGATGTCGAGTTTAAATCTACCGTGGTTACCGTAAGCGTAACACCTGAATCTATAGTTAAAGCCGCACCAGGATTTACAGTTAATGTATTGCAATTAGTATCAGCTGAGATATTAGCAGTACCAGACTCAATTATAATGGTATCACTAGAATTAGATACACCTATAGGATCACTAGGCAACCAACCATTATCATAAGTATAGGTAACAGGACCTCCTGGTTTTATATAAATGGTGTAATCTTCATATTGACCATAAACTAAAGAAGGAGGACATGCCGAACTTAATACCGGGAACCCATATCTGTCATCCAGTTCTGTGATTAAACGTACTCTTACGTATTCTCCATAAGGAATCACTGTTGGATAGGTTAAAGCAACAGAAACTGAACCATAATCTTCTATATCTTGTGAAAGATGTTGTTGCTCTGCTTCATCATCAAAGTCTCCATCATCATTCCAATCTATCCATATACCAAGCTGATGAAAATTAATCCAAAGATCAACATTAATAGTATTAGAAATAGCTGTGTCAATTTCAAAATAATTATTACAATTGGCAGCATTATTAATATTACCACCATCTTCGCCTGTTGTGCTAGAACTAAATGTTAAACCATTTAACTCAACATTTACGATACCTGCAGAATTGGTTAAATTTGTTGCTGTATTTATTGCACATACCGAACTTGGAGATGCATAACTTAAATTTGGTGACTCTGAAGCTTTAGAATTAGCAATCGATGTACCTTCCATAGCAGCTCTTACTCTTGTTTTTTGATCATTAGTAAGTCTATCTGCACAATAATAATAACTCATTATATTATTTATGGTATTATTATCTACCCAGGGCGCAAGCGTACAACTATTTATAGCAGGACATGTACTTGTCTCTCTTTTGTGAGGTACTGTATCTGCACAACCATCACTATCTGTACCAACAACATTGTCTCCAGGACATGTTCCTCCTCCGTCATCACCTTGAAACGTATGAAATAAGTGAAAATAATGACCTGCTTCATGTACTACTGTTCCGTTGTCTCTAGCAGAATGTAATGGCCAAGACGGATTAGCATTAGTAGGGTCATAACCAAAAACAGAGTACATCATTACAGAACCTTCATACGCACTTCCATAATAAAAATTTGCATAGCCTTGATAACCAAAACCACCATTATTACCGTCTATTTCTGTGACAATCCAAATATTAAAATAGTCTGTTTCTGGCCAACGGCTTAAATCTTTTAAGACTCCTTCATCTGCTCCTGCGCCTTCAAAAGAAACACCATCTGATAAATAGCCTGGCACACCAGAAGCATCTATTCTATTTATACCCGTTGTAGCATTGCAACTAGGGTCACTTTGTGCTAATGCAAATTCTATTTCAAAATCTATGGGACTAGTTGGAATTTGACCTCTATAATAATCATTTAGATTATCAATACTACTTTGTATTTGAGCATCAGAAATATTAGTACCGGATCCAACAGCTTCCCCCAAATGTAAAACATGTACAACCACAGGAATTGTTATTACAGAACCAGCTGTACTTCTTGAGTAAAAGTCAGGACTCTGAATGGCGCTTTTTATTTTTTCTTCAGCGCGTCTTTCTAACTCAACAAAATTTGAATTTTGACGCTGTTGCTGTCTTATAACATCAAAAGCACATTGTTGTTCTTGAGCTTTAGATATAAAAGAAAAAAATAGTAATACAATTAGTAGGTTTATCGGTTTCATAAGATTTGGGATTCATTAAACATGTACAAAATACATTTTTTATATATAAAAAATACAAAATCCTCAACTTAATCGTTAAAAACATACATTTAACCTAATATATTATTGCCATTAGTTATCATTTTTTATTTATAAAAAAAAAGAAAACCCTAATGATATCTCAAAAGGGTTTTAAATATGAATAGGGTAATTTTGTTTTACTGATTACCTAATATAATTGGCATTCCACTATCACCAGATCCTATAACAATAACTTTACTATTTGGTGATTCAGATAATTTTACTGTTGCTTCAATTCCTTTGTCTTGTAAGATTTTATCCGTTAAAGATGCGCTTAGAATTCGGTTAGCATCTGCTTTACCTTGTGCTTCAATAATTACTTTTTCAGCTTCTTTTTGTGCCGTTACCAATCTAAATTCATATTCTAAAGATTCTTGCTCTTGTTTTAATTTTCTTTCAATAGCTTCCTTAATTGTTGGTGGTAAAGTAACGTCTCTAATTAAGATATCATTCAGTTGAATAAATTGTGGCTCTACGATTTTTTTAGTCTCTTCATAAATTTCTTCTTGAATTGCATCTCTTTTACTAGAATACAACTGCTCAGGAGTATATCTTCCTACGACACTTCTAGCTGCACTTCTAATAGCAGGTTGTAAAACACGACTCAAGTAACTTTCACCCTTTTGGTTGTGTAATCGTCCTAAATTTTTAATATCTGGTTGGTATAACACAGAAGCATCCAGTTTAATATCTAATCCATTTGAAGATAAAACAGACATCTTTTCAGGTACTTCTTGCTGACGTGTTTCATAATCAATTACACGATTCCATGGTGCTATTATATGAAAACCAGGACCCAATGGATCTTTATCAGGATCTACACCTCCATTAAGCGTTTCATATAATATACCTGCATGACCAGAATCTAAGGTTACAGCAGATTTAGCTAAAACTATAATTAAAAGTATCACTCCTATTAAAATTGGCAATCCTATTTTTGGTAATTTTTCCATTATTATTTATTTAAATTAATCCGTTATATTTTCTAATAAACCACTCAATAAAAAGGCTTAAAGCTATTAAACCGAGTAGATATTTCCAATCAATCAAAGATACGATATTTTTAGTGCTTTTCTGAATGGTTTTATAACGATTGTCACTAAGTATATTGGTTGTTAATAGCTCTAATTGAGATGTAAAATACGCTTCACCATTACTATTATTTGCCAAGGCATTTAACTTAATAACATCTGCATTTAAAAACTGCTGTTCTACATTGTATTCTAAAATTTGAAAACTTCCAGATGCAGCAACAGATTCTAAATTATGTTTAACCGTAAAATCATACAAACCAGCATCAATACCACTTAAATCTACGCTATAATTTCCATTATTTAATAACAGCGGAACTTCTTTAACGCTTTCAGTATCCTTGTTTTTTAACACAACACTTAATGATGCCGAATTATCAAACTCAAAATTCTTATTAAAATACTGTGCAGAAATAATTACATCATCATTACCATTATAAAACGATTTATAATCGATATTAATTCTTTTTCGTTTCTTGTTTGAGCTTAAATACTGAACGAGTTTATTTATAAACTCATCAAATGCATTAAAACCATTGGTGTTTAGAAATGATTGAGCTCTCCATCTCCAAATATCTTCTCCATTTAAAATGGCGTGTTTAGTAGCATCTGCTTCAAAAGTGGCTAATAATATATCTTCCGTGGTGATACCATTGACGGTTTTATATAATAAAGTTTCATGCGGAACTGAAATTTGAAGTGCACCAAACTCTGATTTTAAAGGAGGAAAACTATTGAAGTCTAAATTTTCAACAATAAAAGTGCCATAATTTCTATTTAAACTTGGCTGGTAGTTCTCTGTTTGATTGGTAATTTTTTGTTTAAAATAATCTTGACTTTCATTTAAGATATTCCAATTGGTTGTAGCCCCAGAAATAATGAACGTATTGACTTTTTGTTCCTTAATTTCTTTTAAGACTACATTAAAGCTATTATCTGGCTGATATAATATTGCTAATTGAAAGTCATTAATTTTATTTAAATATGCTTTGGGTTTTATAAGCGTAATACTTCGCTGTTCATTACTTTCAATCGCTTTTTTTAAAGCTCCTAAATCTGGATGCAACCGATTGTAAACTACTGCAATATTTGTTTTTTGATCAATAACTTCTACACCAAAATTTTTAAAATTATTTACGGTATTTTTTTCACTGTCTAAAGCAACTAATTCTACTCTACATGTTTTAACACCTACACTATTTGCTAACAATGCAGTAGAGATAATTTCAGACTGTTTTGAAGCGTTAAACTGCAGTGTTTTTCTAAAGACAACAGTATTTCCCGACCAAATCTTAAGCTCAGTATTGATAGATGCGTTACCACTATAATTAGCAATAATTTCTACAGGAAACTTATTTTTTAAATACACATAACGGTTAACATTGAGTTGTTTAATGCTTAAGTCTGAATGAATAGTAGAATCTCCAAGGATAATAGGATAAATGGGTTGCTTAACTCCTTTTGCTATATAACTATAATCTGAACCATAGGTTTGATTCCCATCGCTTAATACTATAATTGGAGCCGTTTGATTGGCATAAACTTCTCCAAACTGCTTTAGAGCCATTGCTAAGTTTGATTGACGCTCCTTAAAATTTAAACTATCTAAGGTTGAAACAGATTTACCAAAGCTATAAGACTGAACATTAAAACGTTTATTTAATTCTGAATCCCCTTTTAGAGCAGCAACCACTTCCCTAGCCTTTTCATCTTGTTTTAAATATGAGACAGATTCCGAATTATCAACAGCTATGACTAAAGTTGGTTTTTCGTCGAAATAGGTAAAGGATTCAAACTTAGGATTAATAAGCAATAACAAAATGCCAAAGATTGAAATGCTCCTAAGTGTTATAAGTATATATTTTAGATTAGACTTTAATTTCGATTTATACAAATACTGAAACAGCGCTAATAAAAGCGCTGTAATTGCAGCAATTGTTATGTATATAATTGTTAGTTTATTCATTAAAATCTCGAGAAATATCATAAGATTCCTACTTTCGCAGGAATGACAGTTTAAGTTAACATACCACCATCTACATTAAGCGTCTGTCCTGTAACATAAGCACTTAAATCACTTGCTAAAAACACACATGCATTAGCAATATCTTCTGGTGTACCGCCTCTTTTCAAAGGAATGGCACTTCTCCAACCTTTTACAGTTTCTTCGTCTAGTTTTGCTGTCATTTCAGTTTCAATAAAACCTGGTGCAATGACATTGCTTCTAATATTACGCGATCCTAATTCTAATGCTACAGATTTAGAAAAGCCTATGATTCCTGCTTTAGATGCTGCGTAGTTAGTTTGTCCGGCATTACCTTTTACACCAACTACAGAACTCATATTAATAATTGAACCTTTTCGTTGTTTTAACATGGTGCGCTGTACGGCTTTAGTCATGTTAAAAACTGATTTTAAGTTCACTTCTATTACTTTATCAAAATCTTCTTCGCCCATTCGCATTAAAAGATTATCTTTTGTGATACCTGCATTGTTTACTAGGATATCAATAGAACCAAATTCGGCTAAAACATCTTCGGCTAGTTTTTGAGATTCATCAAAATTAGCGGCATTACTTTGGTAGCCTTTGGCTTTTATGCCCTTAGAGTTTAATTCTTTTTCTAGCGCATTTGCCGCTTCAACTGAAGAACTATATGTAAATGCAACATTTGCTCCATGATCTGCAAAAACTTCTGCAATTCCTTTTCCAATACCTCTACTTGCTCCTGTGATTATGGCTGTTTTTCCTTCTAAAAGTTTCATAATTTAATATGTTTGGTTAGTTATTTCTAAGTTAGTCTTTTAAACGTCTTTTTCTAAATAATGTACTCAATACTATTTTCAACTTAATAAAAGTTAAAAAAATCATTAGAACTAACGTTTATAAGAGTATTTAAACAGTTTCAAATATACCAATTACTAACTGTACGAAATAAAAAAAACCTCATATTTTAACATAAATATGAGGTTTAATTTTAATGCTAAAGATATTGTTATTGCTTTAGTGCTTCAGGTTGATTGTAATTGAAAAGATAATCGATATCTAATTCTTTTATTGTTCCTAATTTACTTAAGGCATCAAAATCCATATCCTTTTTATTTCCAATAACCATGACATTATACTCTTCTCCTTTAATGTTATCGTTAAAGAATGTTTTAAGATCTTCCATGGTCATGTTTTTAATCGTGTTATAAATTTCTTCACGATTATCATTATCTATTCCGCGTTTTTTCAAGCCTTCATAGGTCCAGAAAATATTAGATTTAGTGATACGCTGTGAGGCAATTTTCTTTAAAGTTGCTTCTTTAGCTTGGTTAAATTGATCTTCTGCTTCTGGCATATTAGTCATTAATTCCATCATAGCACCAACGGCTTGCTCCAATTTATTGGCTTGTGTACCAACGTAAGCCATTGTATAATTTGGTTTTCCTACTTCTGCAGCATTGTTATAGCTTGAAAAAGCAGAATAAGCTAAAGACTTAGATTCTCTAATTTCTTGAAATACAATTGATGATAAGCCGCTACCAAAATAAGTATTAAACAATTGTGAAGCTGCCATTTTCTCTGGGCTGAACTCCTCTCCTTTGGCTACCAATAAAATTTCACTTTGTACCATATCATAATCTACAAAGTAAACATTACCTCCTGTTTCTAAATTGGTATATTCTACTTTTTCAGGATAATCTAATAACGTTTCAGGAATTTTATGATGTGTATTTAAAGCTACTTTTGCTTCATCTACTGCATTTCCATAATAAAAAATACGTTGATTATAAGCACGCATTTCTTTTATCTTGTTTACTAACTCTGTTGGGCTCATTGCTTTTAATTCTGCTTGAGAGTATATATTTCTTAATCTAGAGTTTTCTCCATATTGTCCGTAACTCATTAACCCATTCCAGAAAATGTTTCCTTTTTCTGTTTTGCCATCTTCTCTATTTTTTAAAATACTTTCAACATATTTATTGTAGGTTTCTTGGTTTGGTTCTGCATTATTCCATAAGTGCTCTAAAAGTTCTAAACCTGCATCTAGGTTTTCTTTAAGTCCAGAAATACCAACATAAGTTTTATCACTAGAAGAAAATACATTGTAGCTAATTCCAATTTTATAAAACTCTTGTTTTAATTGTTCTGGTGTGTATTTGTCAGTACCTAAATAATCTAAATAACCAGCAGCAAGAGAAACCATTCTATCATTATCTTGCCCCATATCAAAAATAATATTTAGATTAAAAATATCATTATTAGGGTTTTCGATATAAGACATTTTAAGTCCATTGTCTGTTTTAGTTTCTTTAATAGCCGTTTTGTAATCTACAAATTGAGGCTTCAAATCTGGAGATTCTATCTCGTTTAATGCTTTTAAAAACTCAGATTCTTTACCTCTATTTAATTCAATTGGAGTAATTCCTGGATTTTCAACTTTTACAATAGAAGTATCTTCTCCTTTTTGCTTATGCACTTCTACATAATTGTTACCATAAAATGAATTAGCAAAATCAACAACATCTTGCTTTGTTATTTTTTTCATTTCATCTAACATTTTAAGACGATTACTCCATTCTTGTTCACCAATAAAAGCATCTAAATAAGCATATGCTGTTGCAGATCCGTTTTCGTATTGACGAATTTGAGATAGACGCATATCATTAATCACAGCATCTAATAACCAATCTTCAAATTCTCCTTTTTTGATTTTCTCTATTTGTGACAATAATAAATCTCTTACTTCGTCTAAAGTTTGATCAGCTTTTGGTGACCCATAAAGCATATGGAAACCGTAATCATTATCAAAATTTGTAAATGACGATGCATTCTGTACCATTTGTTTTTGGTTAAGGTTTAAATCTATTAAACCTGCTTGAGAATTAGATAGCATATAATCTACTAAACTTAATATAACTTCTTGGTCAGATCCTTTTCCTTTTGATCTAAAAGCAACGTATATAGATTCTGATGTTGGACCTAATACTACTTTTTTAACAGGAGCTGTAATTGGCTCTAATTCTGGAAACGTAGGATGTGTTACTTCTTTTTTCTCATAACTTCCAAAAGCATCATTTACCTTTTTTATAGTGGTATCGAAATCTAAATCACCAACCATGATTACAGCCATATTGTTTGGCACATAATACTTGTTGAAATAAGCATTAATCGCTTCCATTGATGGATTTTTTAAATGCTCTGATATACCTATTGTAGATTGTGTTCCGTAAGGATGTGTTGGGAATAAACCTTCTAGTGTTGCAAAGTATTGCTTACGACCGTCACTGTCTTGTCCTCTATTAAATTCTTCATAAACAGCTTCTAATTCTGTATGAAATAAACGTAATACTAATTTGCTAAAACGCTCACTTTCTACTTTAAGCCATTTATCAACTTCGTTAGATGGTATTTTGTTAACATAAACCGTTTGCTCATTAGAGGTAAAAGCATTTGTACCTTCAGCTCCTAATGAATTTACCATTTTGTCATACTCATTAGCAATAGATAATTTTGAAGCTTCTAAAGAAATTTCATCTATCTTTTTATAAATTTCTTTTTTCTTTTCAGGATCTTGTTCTTTTTTATGCTCCTCATATAAATCAGAAATCTGTTTAATTAATTTAGATTCTTCTTCATAATTAGTTGTACCAATTTTATCAGTACCTTTAAAAACCATGTGTTCTAAATAGTGTGCTAACCCTGTATTATCGGCTGGGTCATAAGTAGAACCAGCTCTAACAGCAATAAGAGTTTGAATTTTTGGTTCTTCTTCATTTTTACCCAAATACACTTTAAGACCATTATCTAAAGTATAAAGTCGTAAACCTGTTGGGTCATTTGCAACAGTTTCATAATTAAAACCATTAGCGTCTTGATTAGTTTCTATGGCATAAGCCATTTTTTTGTCATTGTTTTCGGTCTTACAGCCAAAAACGACTGCAATCATGGAAAGCAGCATTAGTGTTTTAGTGATTTTCATTTTTTGATTTTAGTTGATTAATTGAATAAAAAAAATCCATTAGCTAAATGTATAGCCAATGGATTAATAACGTTATGTATTTAAATATATTTTAACAGAAGTTTAGCCTAAAACTTCAGCAACTTTCTTTCCTATTTCAGCAGGAGAATCTACAACGTGAATTCCACAAGCTCTCATAATTTTCTTTTTGGCTTGTGCAGTATCATCGCTTCCACCTACAATAGCACCAGCATGTCCCATTGTACGACCAGCAGGAGCAGTTTCACCAGCAATAAAACCAACAACAGGTTTCTTACTTCCACTTGCTTTGTACCACTCTGCTGCATCTGCTTCTAATTGACCTCCAATTTCGCCAATCATAACAACAGCTTCTGTTTCTGGGTCGTTAATTAAAAGCTCTACAGCTTCTTTAGTCGTTGTTCCAATAATTGGATCACCACCAATACCAATAGCTGTTGTAATACCTAAACCTTGTTTCACAACTTGATCAGCCGCTTCATAAGTTAATGTTCCAGATTTAGAAACGATACCTACTTTACCTGATTTGAATACAAAACCTGGCATAATTCCAACTTTAGCTTCACCTGGAGTAATAACACCTGGACAGTTAGGACCAACTAAACGACAGTCTTTATTTTTGATATAATTTGAAGCTTTAATCATATCTGCAACAGGAATACCTTCTGTAATTGTAATAATTACTTTGATACCTGCATCAGCAGCTTCCATAATTGCATCAGCAGCAAAAGCAGGTGGTACAAAAATAATGGTTGTATCTGCACCTACTTTTTCAACAGCTTCAGAAACTGTATTAAAAACAGGCTTATCTAAATGTGTTTGACCACCTTTACCAGGCGTTACTCCGCCTACAACATTTGTACCATATTCAATCATTTGCTCAGCGTGAAAAGTACCTTCACTACCTGTAAAACCTTGAACTATAATATTGGAATTTTTATTAACTAAAACGCTCATTTGATATTGTTGATTTTAAGTTTTATAATTTTGTTGTACAAAAATAAGAGATTTAATACGCAAAAGCGAGCTCTTTTTATATTTTTCTTTCAGCATAAGAATTCATGCATTCTAAATCCGTTTCATTTGCTTGCTGACTTATCTCATAACCACGATAGAGTTTGTTATCCTTAACTTCCCAAATGGTTGAATAGTGTGCTAATGGTTGTTCAAAATTTGGATCCTCTATTGTATTTGCAAAGAGAGTATGCCTTGACGTTACCAATGCATCTGCCTCTATTAAATGTGTAAATTCAAAACGAATATTATGATATGATTTTCTTGTGTTCTCAAAAAAATCTTCAATGTCATTGTAATTTAACAATCTAAATCCATGACTACTATTCCAATGCATTTTACAGTCTTTATGAAAAAACCTAGGTACGATTGTAGCGTCATTAGCTAAATCGGACTCATAAAATGCTTTAACAAGCTCTTTTGCTGTCATTGTAAGTTTTTTAATTTTTGAAGAATCTCAGGAATTTTTTTTATGTAAGCCATTTCCTTAAATTGATATCTAGCTTCTTGTGCTGGCGAACCAAAATAGGTTTTGCCTTCGGCTGTAGAATGTCCCAATCCAGATTGAGCATACAAAACCGTACCTTTTGCAATAGTAATACCACTTTTTACACCTACTTGTCCCCAAATGGTAACATTATCTTCAATAACAACACAACCTGCAATTCCTGTTTGCGATGCAATTAAACATTTCTTTCCAATTAAGGTATCATGACCAACTTGAATTTGATTATCTAATTTTGATCCCTCACCAATAGTGGTATCGCCTGTAACTCCTCTATCAATAGTACAAAGCGCTCCAATATCTACATGGTCTTTAATAATAACACGACCACCAGATTTTAGCTGGTCATAGCCTTCTGGTCTGTTTTTATAATAAAATGCACTTGCGCCTAAAACCGTACCTGAATGAATTGTGACATGATCGCCAATGATAGCGTCATCGTAAATACTAACATTGGCATGAATAATACAGTTTTTACCAATTTTTACATTATTTCCTATAAAACAATTAGGTTGTATTATAGTACCTTCACCTATTATGGCGTCATCTGCAATAGCACTATTTGAGGCTTTAAAAGGTTTAAAATGCTCTGTGATTTTATTAAAATCTCTAAAAGGATCATCTGAGATAAGAAGTGCTTTTCCTTCAGGACAGTCTACATCTTTATTAATTAAGACTATTGTAGCTGCAGATTGTAGCGCTTTATCATAATATTTAGGATGATCTACAAAAACAATATCACCTGGTTCAACCACATGAATTTCATTAATACCTAAAATTTCAAAATCTTCTGCACCTTTGAAATTGCAATCAATTAGTGTAGCGATTTGTTTTAAGGTGTGAGGTTTTGGGAATTTCATTTATCAGTATTCAGATTAGAAGTCTACAGTTTACAGACCTCAGTAAGCGCTGCTAACTGTGGACTGAAGACGGCCTACTTATTTGTTATTCTTTAATACGTTCTTTGTAAGTTCCTTTATCTGTTTCAACTTTAATTTTATCTCCTTCGTTGATAAATAATGGAACATTAACTTCTGCACCAGACTCCACCGTTGCTGGTTTAGTTGCATTAGTTGCAGTGTTTCCTTTTACACCAGGCTCAGTAGCTGTAACTTCTAATATTACAGAAGCTGGTAAATCTACTGAAAGCGGCATGTTATCTTCCGTATTAATTTGAATAGTTACAATTTCTCCTTCTTTCATTAAATCGGGTCTATCTAATGCAGACTCTAATAATCTAATTTGTGTGTAATCCGATTCATTCATAAAATGATAGAATTCGCCATCATTGTATAAATATTGAAATTTATGTGTTTCAACACGTACATCTTCAATTTTATGACCAGCAGAAAATGTGTTATCTAGAACTTTACCTGTAGTAACACTTTTCATTTTAGTTCTTACAAAAGCAGGACCTTTTCCTGGTTTTACATGAAGAAATTCAACAATTTTATAAATATCATTATTATATCTTATACATAATCCGTTTCTAATATCTGAAGTACTTGCCATTATTTTATTGTTAGTCGTTAATTTATAGTCTTAATTGTTTTTAGACATTCAAATAAAACTATTTGTTTATTTCTAGTTTAAAGTCTTAGTTGTTTAATTTGATTTAAAGTAGCCTTTCATAATTCCACGATGCGAATTCTTAATAAATTGAAGAATTTCGTCACGTTCTGGAGTGGCTTCCATTTCTGCTTCAATTAAATCTGAAGCTTGTGTATTATTATAATTTTTTTGATAGAGCATTCTATAAATATTCTGAATCTCTCTAATTTTTTCTGTACTGTAACCTCTTCGTCTTAACCCAACTGAATTAATTCCAACATACGATAATGGTTCTCTACCAGCTTTAACAAATGGAGGCACGTCTTTTCTAACTAAGGATCCACCTGTTACAAAGGCATGATTTCCTATGGCACAAAATTGATGTACAGCAGTCATTCCTGCTAAAACTACATAGTCACCAACAGTAATATGACCTGCTAGTGTGCTATTATTTGAAAATATACAATTGTTACCAACGATACAATCGTGCGCTATATGGCAGTAAGCCATAATCAAACAATTATCACCAATTACGGTTTTCATCTTGTCTGTTGTACCACGATTTATAGTTACACATTCTCTAATGGTAACATTGTCTCCTATTTCTACGGTTGTGTCTTCGTCGTTATACTTTAAATCTTGAGGTACTGCTGAAATAACAGCTCCTGGAAAAATATTACAATTTTTTCCGATTCGAGCACCTTCCATAATAGTTACATTACTTCCAATCCAAGTACCTTCACCTATTTTTACATTATTATGAATCGTTGTAAAAGGCTCTATAACTACATTCTTTGCAATCTTTGCACCAGGATGTACGTATGCTAACGGTTGGTTCATTTTTTTTATTTTATAATTTGAAGTAAAAATATAATGCTTCTTAATTTCAATAGCATTAAGCTATACTATTAATTTTTACTTAACTTTTGATATTTGTGCCATCAATTCTGCTTCTGCGCATAATTTACCATTGGCATAGGCATATCCTTGCATATGGCAAATCCCTCTTCTTATTGGGGAAATTAATGAACATTTAAATATTAATGTATCACCAGGAACAACCTTTTGTTTGAATTTTACATTATCCATTTTCATAAAGAATGTCAAATAATTTTCTGGATCAGGAACTGTGCTTAACACTAAAATTCCACCTGTTTGAGCCATAGCTTCTACAATTAAAACGCCAGGCATAACTGGAGCTCCAGGGAAATGCCCTTTAAAGAACTCTTCGTTCATGGTGACATTTTTCATACCAATAACATGGTTATTAGTTAGTTCGTAAACCTTATCTAATAACAAAAAGGGTTGTCTGTGTGGTAACATGTCCATAATTTGATTCACATCCATTAATGGTTCTGAATTCAAATCTATCTGAGGCACATTATTTCGTCTTTCGTTTTTTATAAGCTTAGACATCTTTTTTGCAAATTGTGTATTTACAAAATGTCCTGGTTTATTTGCTATAACTTTTCCTCTTATACGTGTACCAATTAAAGCTAAGTCACCAACAACATCTAATAGTTTATGACGTGCTGCCTCGTTAGGATGGTGCAATGTAAGATTATCTAAAATTCCATTAGGTTTAACAGCAATATTATCTTTATTAAACGCTACTCTTAATTTCTCCATAGTTTCTGGAGACAATTCTTTATCTACATAAACAATAGCATTATTTAAGTCACCACCTTTTATTAGTCCATGCTCTAAAAGCATTTCAATCTCGTGTAAAAAACTAAAGGTTCTTGCGTCTGCAATCTCTGATTTAAAATCTGAAACTTTATTTAATGTCGCATTTTGAGTACCTAAAACTTTGGTGCCAAAGTCTACCATAGTCGTAATTTGATAAGAACTAGAAGGCATTAATATTATTTCGCTTCCAGTTTCTTCATCGCAATAAGATACAACCTGTGTTACTTCATATTCTTCCCTAAGAGCATCTTGTTCTACAATACCAGCTTTTTCTATTGCTTCCACAAAGAATTTAGAAGAGCCATCCATTATTGGTGGTTCAGAAGCATTTAGTTCTATAATAGCATTGTCTATATCTAAACCTACTAAAGCTGCTAAAACGTGCTCGCAAGTTTGTATAGTTACTCCATTTCTCTCTAAGCACGTACCACGTTGTGTATTTGTAACGTAATTAGCATCTGCTTCTATTTTAGGATTGCCTTCAAGGTCAACTCTAACAAATACAAATCCTGAATTCTCTAAACCAGGTTTAAATACTAATTTAACATCTGCACCAGTATGAAGTCCTACACCTGTTAGTGTTACTTCCTTTTCAATGGTTTTTTGTCTCGTTTCCGTTTTAATTATTGCCATCTACTTTTTTTTCTAATTCATTAATAGTTTTTACGAGTTTTGGTAAATTTTTAAAATAAACATACGATTTATTCCAATCGGAATACCCAAAAGAAGGAGAACCTTGTAAAACCTCGTTATCTTTTACATTTCTTCCTATACCAGATTGAGCTTGCACTTTTACATTGTTTCCAATAATTAAATGTCCAGCAATGCCTACTTGTCCTCCAATTTGGCAATGTTCTCCAATTTTTGTAGAACCAGCCACTCCTGATTGAGCAGCTATAACCGTATTTTTTCCGATTTCTACATTATGTGCAATTTGTATTTGATTATCTAATTTTACACCTGTTCTTATAATTGTAGAACCTATTGTTGCTCTATCTATAGTTGTACCAGCACCAACATCTACATAATCCTCTAAAATAACATTACCTGTTTGTGGGATTTTAGTGTAACCACCATCTTTTGTTGGAGCAAAACCAAAACCATCGGCACCAATTATAGCGCCAGAATTGATAACACAACTATTTCCTAAAATACAGTCCGAATAAATCTTTCCACCAGGATAAACAATTGAATTGTCTCCTATTTTTACATTATCTCCAATAAATGAATGTGGATAAATTTTAACATTATCTCCAATTTCTACATTATTACCAATGTAAGCAAAAGCACCTATATATATATTATCTGGAACCTTAACGCTTTCTGAAATAAAACAAGGTTGTTCTATACCCGATTTATTTGATTTTATACGATCGTAATATTCTAACAATTTAGAAAAACCTTCATAAGCATCTTCAACTTTAATTAGCGTCGTTGAAATAGGTTTTTCGGGTTTAAAATCTGTATTTACAATAGTAATTGATGCTTCTGTGGTATATATATAAGGTGTGTATTTAAGATTAGATAAAAAAGTTAATGAGCCTTGCGTTCCTTCTTCAATCTTAGAGAGTTTAAAAACTTCAATATTAGGGTCACCAACAACTGTTCCTTCTAAAATACCTGCGATTTGTTCTGCTGTAAATTTCAATGATTAGATTTTAAAGTCATGTTGCTTTCCGCAAAAATAGAAAAAAAGGATTACATTTTCTTTTTAGGGTAACACATATAATATTTAGTAATGGGTTTACTCAGTGCTTTTAGGTTTAATTGGTCTGATGCTTTTACGATATCTTTTATTTTCCCTGATTTAAATAAGATGTTGATTTTCTGAAAGTTATTCTGATATGCTTGGTTTGTTAACTTCCCTTGAAACACAAAATATGAGGCTTCATGATTAGTAATTTTATGTTTTTTTATTAATGCTTCTGAATGCATTTTTAATTCTGAAGATTTAATGGGCTTATTTTTCAGCTTTACTTTTAATAAGTTTCTATTTAATATCATTTGGCAAAGGTTACTCAATACAAAATCTTCATGGTTTTGCCAATCTTTCATAGCTGCTACAATATCATAATCGTCTAATTTTGAAAAAACAGTTAAAGTTTCATTATTAAAATTTTCGGCATTAATTTCAGAAAAAAGAAAATAAAATAAAGCATCACTACAATTTAGCTTTGCTCCTTGTTGCACTAATTCTTTTGCTCGCTTTAATGTTCCCATTAATAATTGTTCGGCAACGACACCTGTTTTATGCATATATACTTGCCAATACATAAAACGTCTAGCTATTAAAAACTTTTCTACGCTTAAAATCCCTTTTTCTTCTACCACTAACTGGTCGTTAACGACGTTTAACATGGTGATTAATCGCTCACTATTTATATTGCCTTCTGCAACTCCTGTATAAAAACTATCGCGCTTTAAATAATCTGCTCTATCCATATCTAATTGGCTAGAAATGAGCTCACACATAAATTGACGAGGGTATTCCTTCTTAAAAATAGAAATAGCTAACGTTAAACTTCCGTTAAACTCTATATTGAGTTCTTCCATAAAACGCAGCGAAATTTCCTCGTGAGAAACGTTATTTACAATACTATGTTCCATAGCATGCGAAAAAGGGCCATGACCAATATCGTGTAAAAGAATCGCTATTAACAACCCGTTTTCTTCCTCATTAGAAATCTCAACTCCCTTAAAACGAAGTACATTGATAGATTTTTGCATTAAATGCATACAACCCAATGCATGATGAAAACGTGTGTGATGTGCTCCTGGATAAACCAAATAAGATAATCCCATTTGACTAATACGTCGCAATCTCTGAAAGTATTTATGTTGAATAATATCGAATATTAACGAATTCGGAATCGTAATAAATCCGTAAATTGGATCGTTAAAGATTTTAAGCTTATTTTTTGTAGGCAAAATTTTAAAATTCAAAAATTAATAAACAAATATACCATAACATGATAAATATTCTCTGGGTTGACGATGAAATAGATTTATTAAAGCCTCATATTATCTTTTTAGAGCAAAAAGGTTACACTGTTACCAAATGCCAAAGTGGAACTGAAGCTTTAGAAATTATAACTGATACAAACTTTGATATCGTCTTTTTAGATGAGAATATGCCTGGATTGACAGGGTTAGAAACTTTAAACGAAATAAAAGAACGACGTGCCAATTTACCTATAGTAATGATTACTAAAAGTGAAGAGGAATATATTATGGAAGAAGCAATTGGTAATAAAATTGCAGATTATTTAATAAAACCCGTAAATCCGAATCAGATATTATTGAGCTTAAAGAAAAATTTAGACCACTCCCGTTTAATATCTGAAAAAACAACCTCTAATTACCAACAAGAATTCCGAAAGATTGCTATGGATTTATCTATGGTTAATTCGTATGAGGAATGGGTAGATTTATATCAGAAATTAATTTACTGGGAACTACAATTAGAAAGTATTGAAGATGCTGGGATGACTGACATTTTAGAGTCTCAAAAAAACGAAGCCAATATGCAATTTGGTAAGTTTATTGAAAAAAACTATGAAGACTGGTTTCAACCCAACACAGATGCTCCTGTAATGTCGCATACCTTATTTAAAGATAAAATTGTTCCTGAATTAAGTGATAAACAACCAACAGTTTTAGTGGTGATAGATAATTTACGTTATGATCAATGGAAAGCGTTTGAACCTATAGTAAACAATTATTACAAAAAAACTTCTGAACTGGCATTTTATAGCATCTTACCTACAGCAACACAATACGCACGTAATGCTATATTTTCGGGATTAATGCCTGCTGATATGGAAAGTTTATTTCCACAATATTGGAAAAATGATACTGATGAAGGCGGAAAAAATTTACATGAAGCCGATTTTCTAAGAGAACAGTTAAAACGCTTAGGATTAGGTCACCTAAAACATGAATACCATAAAATCACAAATCTTAAAGCTGGAAAAAAATTAGTTGAAAATTTTAGGTCTTTAAAAGATAATGACCTTAATGTGATTGTCTATAATTTTGTGGATATGCTTTCGCATTCTAAAACCGAAATGGAAGTCGTTAAAGAACTAGCATCTAACGACAAAGCATATCGTTCGCTAACGGTAAGTTGGTTTAAAAACTCACCATTATTAGAAATGATTCAATTATCACAACAGCTCGGTTTTAAACTAATATTAACTACAGATCATGGCACTATAAATGTAAAAGCTCCTACTAAAGTTATTGGAGATAGAGACACTAGTCTAAATCTGCGATATAAAACAGGCCGTAGTCTAACTTACCAAGACAAAGATGTTTTAGCCGTTAAGAATCCTAAATCTATACATTTACCTTCGTTAACAATGAGTAGCTCTTTTATATTTGCAAAAGGAGATCTATTTTTAGCATATCCTAATAACTTTAATCATTATGTAAGCTATTACAGAAACACATATCAACATGGCGGTGTGTCTTTAGAGGAAATGGTTATTCCGTTCGTAGTAATGGATCCTAAATAACTACTATAATATACAAGATTAAGTTGTCCAACTAAAACCTGTATTTTAACGAGATACTCATATTAGACGATAATAAAAATCCTTTAAAATGCAAAAATAATCGACGAAATGCACTTTTCTTTAGGTTTTTCAAAAATTTATACCTAATATTGTAGCATTAAATTTTTAAAAAACATTGAAAACTATAGAGTTTACATACCATATTAAAGATATTGATGCTACCGCAAGCCGTGTTTTAGGATATTTGGATGCTAAGACAGTGTTATTTAATGGCAACATGGGAGCTGGCAAGACTACATTTATTAATGCACTTATTAAAGCAATGCAAAGTGAAGATATAGCAACGAGTCCAACCTTTTCTATTGTAAACGAATATACTTTACCAAATGATAAAGTATATCATTTTGACTTCTATAGGATAGAATCTATAGATGAAGCCTATAGTTTTGGTATAGAAGACTATTTAAATAGTAATCATTGGTTATTTATGGAGTGGTCAGAACGTATTGAAGAACTCATACCAGAAGATTCACAAACCATTACCATTACTCATTTAAACGATAATATTAGATCCCTCAAATTAACTGTAAACACTAAACATTTAACCGAGAACGAAGCCATGACAGTATCAAAATTTTAAAAAAAGATTAATACTATTCCTACAAGAAGACACTAGTATTACGGAAAAACCGTAATTGAAGCCTCATAATTTATTGGACTTTAACAATTTCTCATTTGTAAGCACTATACAATGCTCTTACATTTGTTGTAATTAATTAATTAAATCCCTTAAATTATGAAGACTAAAAAAAACTTAGTATTAGCGATTGCAATCTTTGGAGGAATGTTATTTACTGTACAAGCTACTAACATTATTGACTTAGATGGACAAACAACAACACAAATTGAAAAGAAAAAATTCAAGAAGCCAAGAAGCTTATAAAGCTAGTTTCAAGAAAGGTGCTCTGCTTGCGATTATTATAGCTAGTGTACCATTCTTATTTTCTTTACATGAAAGTATTCCAAGTAAAAAAATTTGGAGTACTTTTTTGTTTACATATGACAGTAAAGTATGGGAAGATGCCAACTTGGTAATGTGGATCTTTACAGGCAAAGCCATACCTTTATTACTTTTACTAATTTGGTTTTTTACATGCCGTCACTGGTGGCACCATGCATTAATTGTTCCTATTGTAATGTATACTTACCAAATTTTTGATTTATTCAATGAAGACCAAGGGTATTTTGACGAATATCAAATAGTCGTATTACTACCAATTATGGCATTTGTTGTGCCTTCTATTTACTTAATTAGAGCTAAGGCATTCAACAAAATAAATAATGCAGATAAAACACTTGAAGAACTTGAAGAAGAATTCATGATTAAGCCTAAAGGTGTTTGGAGTAAGGTTAAACAATATTTTTAATCTTCTATTTGACATTGATTGAGATATTATTCGTAATTTGAAGTTAATTTACGTATCGTAATATTTATAGCGTTTCGTTATATTGCAATTACTATTAAAATTGACCAATTAAATGAGTAAATCTTTGTCACCATTTACAAGAGCCCAATTATTACCTCAAGAAGAGACTTTAGAAATTCTTAAACAAAAAGGAGAACTATTTATTGGAATTCCTAAAGAAGCTCATTTTCAAGAACGGCGTGTATGTTTAACACCAGATGCAGTATCTGCATTAACAGCCAATGGCCATCGTGTACTATTCGAATCTGGCGCAGGTGAAGGCGCAAATTTCAAAGATAAAGATTATAGCGAAGCAGGTGCAGAAGTTACAAAAGATACAGCAAAGGTATACTCCTGCCCTATTATTCTTAAAGTAGAACCTCCTTCTATAGATGAAATAAAACTCATTAATCCGCAAACACTTTTAATTTCTGCGCTTCAAATAAAAACACAAAACAAATCTTATTTTGAAGCTTTAGCAAAAAAACGAATTACAGCATTAGCATTTGAATATATTAAAGATGATGACGGTGCATATCCTGCCGTAAGCTCTCTTAGCGAAATTGCAGGTACGGCTTCCATATTAATCGCATCAGAGTTATTATCTAATGTAAATGGTGGCAATGGTTTAATGCTAGGTAATATTAATGGAGTACCACCTACAGAAATAGTTATTTTAGGAGCTGGTACTGTTGGAGAATTTGCAGCACGTTCTGCTATTGGCTTAGGTGCTAATATTAAAGTATTTGACAGTTCTATCACTAAACTCCGTCGACTTCAAAATAATTTGGGTCGTACTGTTTACACCTCGACTATGCAGCCTAAAAATCTTTTAAAAGCCTTAAAACGTTGTGATGTTGCCATTGGAGCTGTAAGAGGACTTAATCGTGCACCAATTGTAGTTACAGAGAGTATGTTAAGCCATATGAAAGCAGGGTCTGTTGTTATAGATGTTAGCATAGATATGGGAGGTTGTTTTGAAACTAGCGAAGTTACTACACACGACAAACCTACTTTTGAGTACAATGGTGTAGTTCATTATTGCGTACCTAATATTCCAGCGCGATATTCTAGAACAGCCTCAGTTTCAATTAGTAATATTTTCACTCCGTACCTATTAGAAATTGGAGAATATGGAGGTATTGAAAATGCGCTTCGATTTGATCGCGGTTTAAAAAATGGGTTGTATTTTTACCACGGCATTTTAACTAACAAATCTGTTGCAGAATGGTTTGGCTTAGATTACAACGATGCCAATTTATTAATTTTTTAATCTATTCTCAACGATTAACAACCGAATAGAATTATTTGCGCTACTATGAAATTTATACATCGTTTAGGCTACTATCTTGGTGGTTTTGCTATTGGTTTAATTCTTCTAATGTTTTTTTTAAACGGAAAAGATGCTTCTTGTGATTATGGACCTAATGCCAGAACAACAAAAAATATCAGTTCTAAACCCATACAATATTCTAATAAAGCCTCTGTATTTATAGCAAACCAAGCTTTAGATTCTACAACAATAATCAATTTAGTAAAATTTGGAAGTGTTGATTTTTCTAAGAGCAAAACAAAAATAGATTCGTGTAAAATCTATTATATCGAAAACAGTTATAAAGAGCAAGAATTGGCTTTAAAGATTAAAAATTGTGACTCCATAGCGACACTCCTCGATATTAATTATACAAACAACTAATTTGTTGAAATTGTTTGGTGTAGAATTTAGACGTTTCATTCTAAATTCACATATTTGAAGCTATTTCCAACACTTAAAAACATATAGCATGAAAATATTAGTAACAGGTGCCGCAGGATTTATAGGGTTTTACACCTCTAAAGTTTTACTTTCTAAAGGTCATCAAGTCGTTGGTTTGGATAATATTAATGATTATTATGATGTTAATTTAAAATATGACAGATTAACTGAATTAGGTATTTCTAAAGATGAAGCTTCAGAATTTAACACACTTTGTAATAGTAAATCTGAAGATTTTTCTTTTGTAAGAATGAATCTTGAAAACAGAGATGAGCTTCCTAAATTATTCAAAAACGAAAATTTTGATATTGTATGCAACCTTGCTGCACAAGCAGGAGTAAGATATAGTTTAGAAAACCCTGAAACTTATGTCGATTCTAATTTAGTTGGTTTTTTAAACATATTAGAATGTTGTAGAAACAACAATATTAAACACTTAGTTTATGCTAGTAGTTCTAGTGTATATGGTATGAATAAGAAAATACCGTTTTCAACTGATGACAATGTAGATCACCCTATAAGTTTATATGCTGCCACAAAAAAAAGTAACGAACTTATGGCACACACCTACAGTCATTTGTTTAAAATACCTACTACAGGTTTAAGATTCTTTACAGTATACGGCCCTTGGGGAAGACCAGATATGGCTATGTTTTTATTTACAGACGCCATTGTTAATAATAGACCTATTAATGTCTTTAATCATGGTAACATGGAACGGGATTTCACTTATATAGATGATATCGTAGAAGGCGTGGTTAGAATAATTGAAAAAACACCTACACAACGTATAGAAACTAATGAATTATACAAAGTATATAATATTGGAAACAATAACTCAGTAAAACTATTAGACTTTATCAAGGAAATAGAAGTCAACCTAGGCAAATCTGCAACTAAAAATATGATGGAAATGCAACCTGGAGATGTAGAACGCACTTGGGCAGATGTTGATGAGCTTATTAAAGATTATGACTACAGACCTAACACATCTATAAAACATGGGGTTAAATCTTTTATAGATTGGTTTAAAAACTATTACAATTAAGACTAAATTTTGAACAAAAGTTCTTATTTTCGAAGCCTAAATGATACTTATCGTAAAAATATGCCATTGATATGTAATAATTACTTCAATTCAATTATTTCTATCAAATTTGCTGTCATTTACAATATTTAACTCAAATCTAAATAAACTTAAAAAACGAAGCGAGTATGTTAAGAATCTAGCATCTTGTTAGTTAAAAAAATAAAAATAAACACATGAAAATCACAAATATCTGTTGCATTGGGGCTGGCTATGTAGGAGGACCAACAATGGCGGTAATAGCAAAAAAAAATCCACACATAAAAGTTACTATTGTAGATATAAATGCAGAACGTATTGCAGCATGGAATAACAAAGACGTATCAAAACTACCAATTTACGAACCTGGATTAGCAGAAATCGTAGAAGAAACTAGAGGAAAAAATTTATTCTTCTCTACTGAAATAGATAAAACGATCGCAGCATCTGAAATGATTTTTATATCAGTAAATACACCAACCAAAACTTATGGTAAAGGAAAAGGTATGGCTGCTGATTTAAAATACGTAGAACTATGTGCAAGAAACATTGCTGAAGTAGCGACAACAGATAAAATTGTTGTAGAAAAATCAACCTTACCAGTAAGAACAGCCCAAGCTATAAAAAGTATTTTACACAATACAGGAAGTAATGTAAAATTTGATATTTTATCTAATCCTGAATTTTTAGCAGAAGGCACAGCAGTTCAAGATTTATTAAGTCCAGATCGTGTACTTATTGGAGGTGAATCTGAAGATGCTATTGAAAGTTTAGCCGCTATTTATGGAAGCTGGGTACCACAAGAAAGAATTTTAAGAACTAATGTCTGGTCGTCAGAATTGTCAAAACTAACCGCTAACGCATTTTTAGCACAACGTATATCTTCTATTAACGCTATATCAGAATTATGTGAACATACAGAAGCTAATGTAAACGAAGTCGCAAAAGCAATTGGAATGGACTCTAGAATTGGACCAAAATTCTTAAATGCATCTATTGGTTTTGGAGGTTCTTGTTTTCAAAAAGACATATTAAACCTTGTTTACATTGCTCGAAGTTACAACCTTAATGCTGTAGCAGACTATTGGGAACAAGTGATCATTCTAAACGACCATCAAAAACGTCGTTTTTCTGATAACCTAATCAGTACACTCTACAATACGGTTTCTGGTAAAAAAATCGCAATGTTAGGTTGGGCCTTTAAAAAAGATACCAACGATACAAGAGAATCTGCTGCTATTTATGTTGCAGACCACTTATTAAATGAACAAGCTAATATTGCCGTTTACGATCCTAAAGTAAATAGTGAAAAAGTGCAAGCAGATTTAAATTATCTTAATACAAGATCTAATGAGGAAAACAAAGATTTAGTCAAATATTATGACGATCCTTATGAAGTATCTAAAGACGCCCATGCAATTGCAATTATGACAGAATGGGATGAGTTTAAGACATACGATTGGCAAAGAATATATGAGCAAATGAAAAAACCTGCTTTTATTTTTGATGGAAGAAATATTCTTAACAAAAAAGAAATGACTAAAATAGGTTTTGAATATTCCTCAATTGGCCAATAATTTATTTAATTATTATATAAAAAAAGCACCAAAAAAAATTAATTTTTGGTGCTTTTTTCATGAGGTCGTTTTATTATTCTACGATTAGTTTTTTAGTTACATCTGTTTCTTCACCAATAAATTTTACAAAGTAAACACCAGATTGAAGTGAACTTATATCAACTTGAATCGTTGAGCTCGTACTTATATTTTCGTTAGATATTTGAGTACGTTGGATTAATTTCCCTGTGACATCATAAATATGCAAATCTGAAACAACCAACACTCCAGAAAATTTTATGTTAACTTGATCATCTGCTGGATTTGGGTATAAATTAAATTTAAAGTCTTTTGGGATATCTGTTGGATCCGTTGTTTGAGCTATACAATCCGTATCTATTTCTACTCTTACTGTAGCTTCATCAAAATCTAAAGGATTGAATACAGTAACCGTATAATCTGTTGTTACATCTGGAGACACCTGAATAGTTGGAGTTGTTTCTCCTGTACTCCACACATATTCATCTCCACCTGTAGCCGTCAATGTTGTCATTTCGTTTAAACAAATTACAACGTCTTCACCTGCGTCAGCATTAACATAATCAAATACATTAACAGTGACTAGTTTTTCGTCATAACAGTCGCCTATATAACCCTTAACTTCATAAGTTGTAGTTGTAGAAGGACTCACAGCAATATTAGGTTGTGTAGCACCATTACTCCATTCATAAGTATTTGCTCCCGAAGCTGATAACGTTACAAAGTCACCATTTAAAATCTCAACACTATCACCATTTGCAATTACCACTTCTGGACTTGGATCTACATGAACCATAACATCGTCAGTATCTTCTTGTCCATTATTAAAAACTGTAACAGTGTAAGATGTTGTAGATAATGGACTTACAACAATACTTTGTGTCGTTTCTCCTGTACTCCATAAATAACTATCACCTTCATTTGCTGTTAATGTAACTTCATAAGTTTGATTGTCACAAACATAAGCATCTTCACCTGCTGAAGCTAAAAATACAGGTATAACAGTAACAACTACCTCTACGACATCACTACTACAAGTATTTGTTGCACCTATCACTGTATATGTTGTTGTTTGAGTTGGGCTAACTACTATAGAATTAGAAGTGTCCCCTGTGCTCCATAAATAAGTTTCAGCACCATTAACAGATAAAGTTGTGCTTTCTCCTTCAACTATTGTAATATTTTCACTTGCTGTTATAACTGGTATTTCATTTACTGTAACCGTTACACTGTCTGTATCTGAATTCCCTAAATCATCAGAAACCGTAACTGTATAAGTGGTTGTTTCTGTTGGTGTAAATGTTGGATTGGCACCTGAACCACCAGTATTCCAAATATAACTTGTACCACCTGAAGCATTCAAGGTTACACTCTCGCCAATACAAATAGAAACATCGTTCCCCGCATTTGCGATAACCTCTGGTATTACGGTCACTTCAACTTGTGCCGTAGTTTCACAACCATTAGCTGAAAAACCAGTGACCATGTAAGTGGTAGTTTCTAATGGACTTACAACAATTGAGCTTGAAGAGTCACCTGTACTCCAAAGGTAAGTTTCTGCACCATCAGCAATTAAGTTTGCACTTTCGCCTTCAAATATGGTAATATTTTCACTTACTGTAATACTTGGTAATTCATTTACTGTAACCGTTACACTGTCTGTATCTGAATTTCCTAAATCATCAGAAACTGTAACTGTATAAGTTGTTGTTTCTGTTGGAGTGAATGTTGGGTTAGCAACTGTATCACCTGTATTCCAAGAATAGTTAGAACTTCCTGATGCATTTAATGTTACACTCTCACCTATACAAATTGAAACATCGTTACCTGCATTTGCTATAACCTCTGCAGGTATTACTGTCACTGCAACTTGTGCTGTAGTTTCACACCCATTAATAGAAAAGCCGCTAACCGTGTAAGTTGTAGTTCCTAATGGGCTTACTAAAATTGAACTTGATGAATCACCTGTACTCCAAAGATAAGTTTCTGCGCCATCAGCAATTAAGTTTGTACTTTCTCCTTCAAATATCGTAATGTTTTCACTTACGGTAAGGTTTGGTAATTCATGTACAGTAACTGTTACACTATCAGTGTCAGAGTAACCAAAATCATCAGATACTGTAACAGTATAAGTTGTTGTTTGTGTTGGGCTAAATGTTATTGATGCACCTGTTTGCCCGGTATTCCAAGAAAAATTAGATCCACCACCACCTGTAGCGTTTAGCGTTACACTCTCCCCAATACAAATAGAGACATCGTTACCAGCATTAGCTACAACCTGTGGTATTACCGTAACAATCACCTGTACTTCTTCACTTTCACAACCATTTGAAGAATAACCAACAGCTGTATACGTTGTGGTTACATTTGGACTTACTGAAATAGAATTAGAATTCTGACCAGTACTCCATAGATATACATGAGCTCCACTCGCTGTTAATGTAGTGCTCTCTCCTTCTATAATTGTAATATTTTCACCAATAGTTACATCCGACAAATTAGGGACAACAACTGTAACACTATCAGAATCAATATTTCCGTAATCATCACTTACAATAACTGTATACGTTGTCGTCTCTGTTGGACTAACAATGATTGAAGCACTAGTTTCTCCTGTATTCCAAGAAAAATAAGAACTACCTGAAGCAGTTAAAGTTACACTGTCTCCACTACAAATTACAACGTCAGGCCCTGCATCTGCAATTACTACTGATAATACTACAACCAATACCTCTTTAATAACTTGACAGCCATTTTCTGAAAAGCCAGTAACACTATATGTTGTTGACTCTGTAGGACTAACTGTTATTGATGCCGTTGTCTCGCCTGTTTCCCAAAGGTATGATTCAGCTCCACTTACAACTAAATTTGCGCTTTGTCCTTCCAATATGGTAATATCTTCAATTAAGGTTAAACTAGGTAAATCATTTACTATAACAGTAACGCTATCAGTATCCGAATTTCCGTAATCATCACTAACTGTAACCGTAAGTGTTGTAGTTTCTGTTGGGCTAAATGTTATTGAAGCACTATTTTGTCCTGTACTCCATAAAAAATTAGAACCCCCAGTTGCGCTTAAAATTACGTATTCACCTTGGCAGATTGCAATATCATTGCCGGCATTTGCTATAACTTCTGGTATTACAGTAACTGTCACTTGTAATGTAGTTGAACAACCATTACTTGAAAAACCTGTAACAGAATAGGTCGTTGTCTCTAAAGGACTAACGTTAATAGAGCTAGAACTTTCTTCAGTACTCCATAGATATGTATCCGCTCCATCAGCAATTAAATTTGTACTATCACCTTCATTAATAATAACGTTTTCACTAACAGTTAAATTTGGCAATTCATTTACTGTAACTGTAACACTATCGAAGTCAGAATTACCATAATCATCCGTTACAGTAACAGTATATGTTATTGTTTCAGTTGGACTAACAGTTATAGTACTACTTGTATCTCCAGTATCCCAAAGGTATGTTACACCTCCTGAAGCATTTAAAACAATACTTTCTCCACTACAAATAACAACATCGTCACCTGCTTCTGCAACTACTTCTGGAATTACCGTAACAGTAACTTCTGAGGTGCTTTCACAACCATTTTCCATAAAAGCAGTAATGGTATATGTTGTTGTTTCTGTTGGACTTACTACTAAAGTATCTGTAGTTTCACCAGTATTCCATAAATACGAATCTCCGCCTGAAACTTCAAGTGTTGTAGAGTTACCTGTAATGATAACAGTATCTTCACTTATAATAATTTCAGGTGTTGGTAACACAGTAACCATAACATCATCAGTAGACGAACAATTATTAGCAGTTACTTCAACACTATAAGTTGTGTCTTCATTAGGGTTTACTGTAATAGATGCAGTAGTATCTCCCGTACTCCACAAATATGAATCACCACCTTCTGCTGTTAAAACAACAGATTCTCCATTACAAATTACTTGATCATCACCAGCATTAGCTATTGGTAAAGGATTAACGGTTACGGTCACTTCATCCGAATCAGAATTTCCAAACCCATCTTCAACTGTAACTGTATATGTTGTTGTTTCTAAAGGTGTAAACGTTGGAGATGAACCTGTATTTCCAGTGTTCCATGTATAAGTTACACCACCTGATGCATTTAAAGTAATACTTTCTCCTAGGCATATTGAAACATCTTCGCCTGCATTAGCACTTAGAACATCCACTACAGTTACTAGTGTCTCAATAGTATTTTGACAACCATTTTCAGAAAATCCAGTTACTGAATATGTTGTATTTACTTCTGGACTTACTGTTATTTCTGCTGTTGTTTCACCTGTACTCCATAAATAAGAAACTCCACCGCTAGCTGTTAGCGTTACAGTGTTTCCGAACATAACAAACACATCTTCATTGGCTGTAATACTTGGAATTTCATTTACAAAAACCGTAACGGTATCTGTATCTGTAAAACCAAAATCATCTTCAACTGTAACAGTATAAGTTGTTGTTGTTTCTGGACTAACAACAAGATCCGAAACTTCTTCACCATTATCCCACAAATACGTTGAGCCACCTGAAGCAGACAGTGTAATAGTTTCTCCACTACAAATAGTCATATCATCTCCTGCATTGGCAATAACTTCTGGCACTACAGTAACTGTAACATTTACAGTAGCTATACAACCATTAACACCAAGAGAACTAACAGAATAAGTTGCTGTAACGTCTGGTGTTACTGTAATAGACTCTGTTGTTTCACCAGTATTCCATTCATAATTGTCTCCTCCATTTGCTGTAAGTGTAGTTGACTCACCTTCAACAATTACAATATCTTCAGTAACTATAATAGTTGGTGCTTCATTAACAAAAACTGTAACTTCATCTGTACTAGAACAATTATTAGAAATTACTTCTACACTATAGGTCGTTTCTAATTCGGGATTTACTTCAATTGAAGCTGTTGTTTCACCAGTACTCCATAAGTATGAAGTTCCACCTGATGCCGTAAGTATCGTTGATTCACCTTCACAAATGATTTGATCTTCACCTGCATTTGCAACAGGTAAGTCATTTACTGTAACCGTAACACTATCTTCATCTGTATTTCCTTCATCATCAGAAACAGTAACCGTATATATTTCTGTTGTAGTTGGATTAACTTCAATTGAAGCTGTTGTTTCACCTGTGCTCCATAAAAAATTTGGACCGCCAGACGCTGTTAACGTGACTGTTTCCCCACTACAAATAACTTGATCTAAACCTGCATCTGCGACTGGAAGTAAATCAAAAAAAAAGTTTATAGAAAAATCATCAATAGCTACAACACTACCAGAACCTCCATTTCCACTATAATAGGTTACTGTAAAGTTATAAGTACCTTCTTCAACCAAGTATGGTTCGAAATTTAAACCAACGTGTCCATTTGGAAGTCCTGCATAAATAGCATCACTCTCTATCCAGCTTCCATTAGTTGGTCCAGTCCACGTAATACCTACACTTTCAACTTCTGTACTATCGTCTCCTCCTTGAGGAATACACCTAAAATTTATTCTATCCCCTTCATCTTCTAAATTAATTGCAACATCGGATTCGATATTTTGAATAATCAAATCTGTTTCTGCATTATAAAGAACATAAGTTCCATAAAACTCATCTACTACGGTAATGACTGAACCATTAGTAATACCACCATCATTTGCAGTAAATAGTATTTCTACTTCACCTTCAGAAACTGCTGAAACTAAACCGTTGTCGTTTACAATAGCAATTGATTCATCACTACTTGACCAGGTACCTGTTACATCTGAAGTATTAGAAGGAAAAAACTCTGTTATTAATTGAACACTTTCACCGAGTTCTAAAATCGAATTTTCGGGTGTAATCAATAAAGATTCTAATGATATTACAATATTTGTTACTGTTAATTCTGTAGAATCTGTAAATCCACCATCCATAGATGTAAAAGTTATAGTTACTACACCTTCAGAAACAGGTGTAACTACTCCATTTGAATTTACTATTGCAATAGTTTCATCACTACTACTCCATGTACCATTTTGGTTTGTAGCTTCTTGTGGAAATATTGTTGCAGTTAAATTAATTGTATTTGGCATATTTACTGTAGCTATTTCTGGAGTTACTTCTACTCCTGTAGCTTCAATTACCTCAATTCCATTAAGATCAATTTCATTTAAATATTCCTCTACACCAATATATCCGCTTGGCCAAACATGATTAGATAAATCTTCATCTGCAGCAAAGCCTCTAGCTATTTTCCATACGTCTGGCATTCCATCGTTATTAGTATCAAAGCTTGATGGTCTTGTATTTTGAGGCACAGTTGGGTAAGGTATTGAAGTCTTGCTATCATAAAAACTACCTTCATACGTATCATTCTGAATCATTAAAATATCACTTGCATCTTTATCATCGCGATAAGGGTAAATAGAACCATTTGCATTTAACGTTTTATCGGCACCAACATCATCAAGTAAAGTATTGTAAACCTCACTAGCTGGTTTTATTGTAAAATTATGACCTGCAAGAGAAAACTGAGAACTCGTAAAATATTGTTCTGGCACTTGAGAATTTTCTGGTAAATGCGAACCAGCAAAAACTGACCACATATCTGAGTCATCTCCTAATGGTATTTCGCGCTGTTCTTCTATCAGGCTTCCTGCTGCGTAAATTAATGGGTTATTGTCTGGCTGTGTCTGCAATTTCTGTAAAAAACTTGCTGTAATATCTACATTATTAAACCATCCTGGTTGTCTTATTCCATTAGCTGAACCTTTGTAGTAATTATTTACTACGTTATATGTTCCGCTACCAGTAATTCTTATTAATCTATATTTCCAGTTATAAACTATATTATTTATGATATCGTAATGACCATTACCTTTTGGATTTGGAAATCTATGTGAAATATTGCTAAAAACATTGTTAACAAATGTAAAATCACCATCTTGAGTTTCTGTACCTAATATAGAACCTGTTTTGCTATCTTGAAAGAAACAATTTTGCACTGTAATATTACCCATTATAACAGTAGGATCTTGAGGTCTACCATAACCAGATGCTAAACTACCTGATTCATCTCCACCATGACTAAATGTACAATGATCAAAAATTATGTTGTTTCCACCCGTAAACCATAATGAATCTTGTATACTATTTTCGGCATTCCTAAACCGAATATATCTTATAATTACATTACTAACCTCTCTAAACATAAATTCAGATGTTTTAATACTTATACCACCTGCAGGAGCAGATTGACCTGCTATTGTTATGTTGTCATAATCAGATCCACTAATAATAGGTGTATAATTCCATTCGCTGGTTGCGTCAATTTCACCACTCACGTCAAAAACAATGATACGAGGACCAGGTGTCTGTATCGCTTCTTTTAACCCGCCTGGCGCATCCCAATCTAAAGTAGTAACATGAATAACTTGTCCTCCACGTCCTCCAGTTGCGTATGCTCCTGCACCTTTAGCTGTAGGAAATGCTAATTGTTGAGCATTTAAATTAAATGCTAAAAAGGATAAGAATAAAACAGGTAAATAATAAAATGATTTTAGGGTAATTTTAGGAAACTTCATAAATTCTTGGGTCATTATAACTTTAAGTAGGGATTGCAATCTATAAAAATAAAATGTTTTACTATGTTCAAATGCTTTATTATTCGACGAAATGCAGTCGAATGTATTTTTTTTCGATGAAATGTAAAAAAATGTAAGTTAAAACATACGATGAATATGAGTAAATATTTTAATTCATCTATATACGGACATTTAATACAGTTTAGACGTATCTAAATGTGACATTTAACACTTTATCGGATTTTTTTACAAAAATAACTATGAAATGCAGTAACTTTTAAAGTCTTTTTCCATAGTTATACAGAGTTATTAACATATAAAACTAGTAAAATAAGGTGGTCCAAATATTAATATGAAAATGACATACCTTTAGCTATAATGTAGATTGAAGCGGTAATTTTAATAACTGTATTAACTTAAAAAGTATTATTATTCCTTTAAAATTATTTAGTTTAGGTTAAAAATTGTTTTTTTGACTTTTATTAAAACAAAAATTAACAGTAACATTTTTTTCTTTTAGGTATTGATATGAAAAAACTAAGAATTGCATTAATTGTAGATCATATAAACTATTTTGCTTGGCAGGATGCAATTGTCAAAGACTTAAAGGATTCTAAATCTGTAGAAATAGTTTTAAAAATAGATTTAGACGAAGACATAAAGAAGGCAAAAAAATCTAAAAAAAAACTTCCTTTATTATGGAAACTGTTTTTAAAAATAGATTCAAAAATTTTTAAACCTAATCCTAATGCTACAGCAATACTTGATAACGATATAACATTAAACAATATACCTTCATATCAAATTACAGATAGCTTTATAGCTAGTGATTTAGATACATATAATTTAGATATTATTTTAAACCTAACTGAGACAAATTTTAATTTAAAAATACAAGATGCGGCTAAATATGGTATCTGGTTTTTAAATCATTGTGATTTAGATGGCATTAATAAAAGGCCATATGGAATTTGGGAAATGCTAGATCAGAAACCAGAAGTCGCAGGTGTACTTAGATACCTAAAATCAGGAATGTCATCACCTAAAACTATTGATCTCACATTTTCTTGTAAAGATGGATTAAGCTATAAAAGAAATCTCAATGAAATTTTATGGCAAACCCATTTTTTAATTAAAAATAATGTTGAATTATTAGCAACAAACGAAGAACTTTTTAATAAAAAGCTAGATTCTAAATCTCACATCTATGAATCCAAAGCGATTAATGTTCCTTTATTACCTCCTTCTAATTTAAAAATCTTAAGTTTTGTACTCAAATTATATAAAAACAAAATATTACAACTTATTAAAAGTCAATTTTATTTTGATCAATGGGCTTTAATCTTTTTTAACAACAAAAACGCTAATGACCCATTTAACCTAAAGTCTTACACAAAAATATTACCGCCTAAAGATCGTTTTTGGGCCGACCCTTTTTTAATAAAGCATAACGACAAAACATATTTATTTATAGAAGAATTAATTTATAAAAATAAATTGGGACATTTAGCTGTAATGGAAATTGACGAGCAAGGAAATTACACTAAACCAGAAACAATTTTAGTTAAAGACTACCACCTCTCCTACCCTTTTGTTTTTGAAGATAATGGCTCTTATTATATGATTCCTGAAACTAGCGGAAACAATGACATTCAACTATACAAAGCTACAGACTTTCCATTAAAATGGGAATTTCAACAAGTACTAATGAAAGATGTAATTGCTGTAGACACAACTATTTATAAAGAAAATGATACCTATTGGATGTTTACAAATATGAAAAAGCACAAAGGTGCATCTAAGCATGTAGAACTTTTCCTCTATTCTTCCAAAAGCCTATATACAGATCAATGGATTGAGCATCCTTTGAACCCAATAGTCACCGATATTAAAACGGCTAGACCAGCTGGCAAACTTTTTAATTATAATGGCAAACTATATAGACCTTCTCAAAACTGCTCTAATCATTATGGTTATGGACTTAATATTTCTGAAATAACAGCACTTAATACTAATAAATTTGAAGAAGATTTAATTTTTGCAATTAAACCCGATTGGGATAAAGCAATTAACTGTACGCATTCTTTTAATTCTGCTGAACAATTATATATAAGTGATATTAAAATTAAGAGAAAACGATTTTAATTTGTATTCTTAAACAATTTACAATTACCTAGTTATTAGTAAAGAAAGGAGTTTATCCCAAAAAAAATGACGTTAATATGATATTAAGGTACAGTTTAATTTATTTTTCACATATTTGCTCAGCATATTGATTAACCCAAATCTAAATGATTAAAGTCTTAAATATTACATTATAATAAAACAGCTATTTCATTTTCTATATTCATAGAAATCATGGAGTCACGATATAATTTTTATTTTAAAGAAGTAATATTTATAAATTTAATTTTTAGGCTTTCAAACATTAATATTTAAACCTTTTTTTACAAGCCAACTCCCCTACCTATAATGTCCATTTTTAAATTACAATACATAAGAAATAAAATTAATGATGCCTTACGCAATCCTCTTGTAAAAAACATGATGATTGTTGCTGTCATAGCAATGCTTATTAAGATTATTGCTTTTTATAAAGAAACGATCATTGCTGGTAATTTTGGTTTAGATGAGGTAATTGACACCTTTCTTGTCGCCATTTTAATACCTACATTTATACAAAGTGTATTTGTGAGTTCTCTTAACAATCTTTTTATACCTAATTACATAGCAGAATTAAAAAGTAACGGCAATAAAGGAGGTTTTCAATCTTTAATTATAACTATTACAGTTGGCATTTCATTATTCTCTTGTTTACTAGCTTATTTGGGTACAGATATGTTTTTAAATATTGTTTATTCTGAATTCCCAGATAACTACTATGCCCTCATAAAAGAACAATTATATTTTGTTATGCCCTGTTTATTTTTTTGGGGAATCTCTATAGCACTCCGTGGACTTTTAGAAGTATCTAATCGCTTTTTAGTAGCGACACTTTCTGAAATAATACCATTACTTACCATGATTTTCTTTTTACTATTTTTAAAAGATAATTTTGGATATATGGTATTAGCCTATGGTACTTTAGCTGGAAGTATATTAGGTTTTGCTTATTTGTTGTTTTTTTCGATAAAATATAATGATTTAACACTTAGCAAACCTGTTCTAAATGATAACTCTCGTTTAATGATTAATCAGTTACCACCTAAAATATCATCTAGTT
Organism: Winogradskyella sp. ECml5-4; assembly: GCF_036903175.1. NCBI lineage: Bacteria > Pseudomonadati > Bacteroidota > Flavobacteriia > Flavobacteriales > Flavobacteriaceae > Winogradskyella > Winogradskyella sp. ECml5-4. The sequence continues at coordinate 201,516 of NZ_JAYJLF010000008.1, forward strand.
TTTTATCTGCAATGAATAATTATATTGATCAATTTTTTGTAGGTCAACTTGCAGTAGGTTCACTAGCTGCTATTAGTTATGGAAATAGATTGCCTGCTTTTGGTGTAGCTATTGTAATAATGGCTTTAGGTAGTGTTTTATTACCTCATTTTTCTCGATTAGTTAACGAAGATTTAAAAGCGGCATATCATCAACTTTTTAGAGCTCTAAAATTAATCTTAGGTATAGGCATAATAATTGTTATAATTAGTGTTTTTATGTCAGATTGGATTGTTGAACTATGGTTAGAAAGAGATAAATTCACACATAAAGACACTTTGAAAGTTTCTGCTATTCAGCAGATTCTATTAGTTAGTGTACCTTTTAATTTATGTACATTGATAATGGTTAAGTTTCTTACCAGTATTAACAAAAATAGATTTATGGCATGGGTTTCTTTAGCAAATTTAATTATTAATATTACGCTAAACTTTATTCTTATAAAATATTACGATGTTTATGGGCTTGTATTAAGTACCACTTTGGTATTTATATTGGGTAGTGTGTTTTATTTCTCTTATACTTACAAACAATATAAATTGATTAAGTAATGAAAATAGATTTTGTCGTCAATTCCTTAGTAGCTGGTGGTGCCGAACGCGTGCTAATTCTACTTGCAAATCATTTTGATAACAAAGGACATGATGTTACCATTATTACATTCAATGAACCTGAAGTCTTTTCAGCTAATCCAACAGTTAAACGTATTAAATTACATGATGGTAAAATAAAAAATCATACGATAAGAAGTATTATAAACCTATACCAGATCTATTCAGATAAAAAAAACAGGCCAGATATTCTAATGCCTTTTATGACACAAACCAACTTTATAGGTGCACTAATAGGAAAGCTTAGAGGTATTAAAGTGGTTTCTGCTGAGCACAATAACCATTTAAGGAAAACCGATTTTATTGGAAAATTAGCTAGAAAGTATATGTATAGTAAATCTGACGCATTAACAGTACTTACCAAGTTTGATGAAGAATATTACAAAAGTAAAGGTGTTAATGCCTATATAATGCCTAATCCCTGTACGTTTGACATTTATAAAGAGACAGAAAGAAATAGAAAAAAAATAATATTAGCTGTTGGTGATTTAAATAGATATCACCATAAAGGATTTGATAACCTCATTCCGTTGATTGCACCTGTATTAAAGAAAAATAAAGATTGGAAATTAAAGCTCGTTGGTGGTGGTGATGAAGGCACAAAATTACTAAAGAATCTAACAAAAGAACATGAAATTGAAGATCAAGTTATTTTTGAAGGTTATTCTACAAAAGTTTCTGAAATTATGACAGAGTCAGAGATCTATGTACTTTCATCAAGAACTGAAGGCTTACCTATGGTAATACTAGAAGCCTTTGCACGTGGAGCCGCTTGTATTGCTTTTGATTGCGTAACTGGTCCTTCAGATATTATAGACTCTAACAAAAATGGCATTCTTATAGAGGATCAAAACTTTCAGGCAATGTCCGAAGGGTTAGATAAGTTAATAAATAATCCTCTTTTAAGAATTAAATTAGCTAATGAAGGTGTTAAATCCTTAGAAAAATATAATATAGATACTATTTATAATAATTACTTAAATATTTTTAAAAATATTCTATAATTATGAAAAAGAGTCTTGTAATTCATATTTGCTTTTTATTACCCTTTGTACTTACGGTTTTCAACCTACAAGTTTTTATTACAAGATTAGTATCTATGGCGATAGCTCAAGTTATAGCTTATGGAAATTTAGGATTATTAATACTAGGCGTAGCTTTATGTATTAAAGATAAAGGTCCATTATCAAAAACTGCTCGTTTATGGATTATTTTTTATCTCTTATATTTTATTTTTGCAATTTTAGCTAGTGCTATTCATTTTAATCCAGCTAATATTTTAGTTGCAATTATTCCATTTATATATGTTTTAGCTTTCTATGTTTATTTAAGTATACCGGAAAACCGTAAGGTTTTTGGTAATATAGCTGTTTTAGCATTTGTTTTATCTGGAATTCTAAGTATCTATTTATATAGTATAAATTTTGATTTAGATCGCGGAGGCACTTATGCATATAAGGACAGATCTGGTGGTGTTTATGCAGATGCTAACAATACAGCATTAGCAGCAATAATTTCGGTTGTTTTAATATTTAAGCTGTACAACCCTAAGAAGAAAATATTTAAACTGTTTAAATTATTAGCCATAGGAATTATGGTTTACGGTTTGATTCTTACATTCTCCAACACGGGTTTTATGGTGTTTATTATTTGCTTAACGATACTTAACCACAAGTTTTTCAGTGGATTAAGATTAATTCTAGGACTCTCATTGCTTCCTTTTGTATATTTAGCTTTAGCTAATCTAAACACATTAACAGCAGATTTAAATTTAATTGGTCAACAGCGAGCTAAAATTGATAACATTGTAAACATTGTCACTTTTAATACAGACAAGGTTGATACTTCTGGAAGAAATGAACTCTTAATGAAACTCATAACTAATTATGTATTTGAAAACCCTATATTAGGTAATGGTGTAGATTTTGCTAATTCTCAAAGCGCACATAATACAATTATTGGTGTCTGGGCAGATGCCGGGATTTTTGTTTTATTATTTTTCTTATTTATGTTAGGTAAATATTTCTTAGAAGCTATAAAAAGCCCTCCTGATATAAGATATTTTGTACTACCAATGCTATTAGTTCTATGCATATTTATGTTAAGTTTGCAAAGTGTAATAAATCAACCATATTTCATGGCTTTATTTGTGTACATGGGATATCTTGTTGATAATAAAAACATAAAAATAGCTTAACCATTAAGCTTTTATATTTCCTCATACCAAGTTAAAAAGTACAACAAATAAAAAAATCACATAGACCACTGAATTTAATTTCCACAACTCATTTTCAACCCATTAAACACTTACTCTATACTGTTGTCTAGTTTACATTTAATCTCTAATTAATATTTCTAACCGTTTTTAAACACTTGAATTTATATTAATTAAAGAAATAGACGAATAATTCATCTTTCTTTTTACTAATTCATGCAGATAGTAGTATATAATGTCCATTCAAAGAATAATTTTGATACTTTTACACACTTGTGACATCTTTACATTTCGGATTTATAACCTATTATAATGAAGACCCAAATTTTAACCATATATGTTTTTTAATTCAATAGAATTTTTCATATTTCTACCTATTGTTTTTGGGCTTTATTGGCTCATTGGTGGTAAAAATATTAAAACCCAAAATCTTCTTGTTGCAGCTGCTAGTTACGTTTTTTACGGCTGGTGGGATTGGAGATTTCTGTCACTCATATTATTTAGCTCTTTAGTTGACTATTCTATAGGAATAGCACTTGGTAAAAATGAGAAACCAACTACTAGAAAAACATTACTTTGGATTAGTATCTGCGTTAATCTTGGCTTCTTAGGTTTTTTTAAATATTATAATTTCTTTGTAGATAGCTTAATTAATTCCTTCACGTTTTTTGGCTCAGAACTCAGTATAAATACACTTAACATTATATTACCAGTAGGAATTAGCTTTTATACGTTTCAAACGTTAAGTTATACTATAGATGTTTACAATAGAAAACTAGAACCAACTAAAGATTTTGTAGGTTTTATGGCTTTCGTTAGCTTTTTCCCACAATTAGTCGCTGGCCCAATTGAAAGAGCGACCAACCTATTACCTCAATTTTCAGTTGAACGAAAATTTGATTATAGAAACGCGGTCGATGGCTTAAGACAAGTACTTTGGGGATTATTTAAAAAAATAGTAATCGCAGATAATTGTGCTAAATATGCTAACATAATATTTAATAACCATACAGATTACAATGGAAGTACACTCTTACTGGGTGCTTTTTTCTTTGCATTTCAGATTTACGGAGATTTCTCAGGATATTCTGATATTGCTATTGGTATTTCAAGATTATTTGGCTTTAACTTAAAAAGAAACTTCGCGTTTCCTTACTTCTCTAGAGATATCGCAGAGTTCTGGAGACGTTGGCATATATCACTTTCTACATGGTTTAGAGATTACTTATATATTCCATTAGGAGGAAGTAGAGGAGGCACAAGTATGAAGGTCAGAAATACATTTATCATCTTCATTGTTAGTGGTTTTTGGCATGGAGCAAATTGGACCTTTGTAATCTGGGGAGCTCTAAACGCTATATACTTTTTACCGTTATTGCTAGCTAATAAAAATAGAGTTAACACAAATTTAGTTGCTGAAGAAAAATATTTACCTAGCATAAAAGAGCTTGGTCAGATGGGATTTACCTTTTTATTAACGTTAATAGCTTGGGTGTTTTTTAGAGCAGATAACGTTACACATGCATTTTCTTATTTAAAAGGTATCTTTTCAGAATCTCTATTTTCTTGGGTAGAAATTTTCCCGAGTACAATTTTAGGTTTAGTATTCTTTTTTATCATTACAGAATGGCTAGGAAGAAGTGGAGAATATGCTATTGAAAAAGTAGATTTTATAAACAGACCTATACGTTGGGGGTTTTATCTGCTACTAATTATATTAATGTTTGCTTTTACTGGAGAAGAACAACAATTTATCTACTTTCAATTCTAAATCATGAAGAAATTCTTAAAAAATATAATAATATTTTTTCTTCTAGCTTTAATAGTTGGAGAAATTGTTGTTAGAGTGACACACACAATGTCTGATATCCCCCAAAGAGTTATTGACGAGAATGGGATACAAAAATATTACCCCAACCAAGAAGGTTACTGGAAAGGTGGTGATCATAAATGGAGTATTAATAAATTAGGTTGGCCTGGAGAATTACCAAATAGTTATGATAATCTAATCATGATTATTGGAGATTCATATATCGAAAATTTTATGAATCCTAATGATTGTCACCAATCAGCATTCTTAAAGAAAAACATGAAAACATTTAATTTCATGGAAGCCGGTCGTTCTGGTGTGTCGCTTATTGAAGCTATGGAAATTAGTAAAAACTTAGATTCTTTAAAACCTGTAAAAACATTAGTTTACGTAAACAATAATGATTTTTACGAAAGCATTAGAGACATTAAACCCCTACAAGATATAACGCAAGTTAATCTTAAAAATGGTACAATTGTTTACGGTAAAATGAAAGCACCTTTATTTAAAAAGATTTTATATAATTGGAAATTACTTTACTATTTCTATACTCGATTTCCTTTAAATAATCAATCAGAAAATGCAGAAGCACCTACAGTTAGTGAAGCTATTGAAGAGAATAACGATATATTAAAATCAAAGTCTGAAGTATTTAATTTAATTAATTATATAAAAGACAACTACTTTATTAAAGATAAAGTCTTTGTATTTCACCCTAATAGTAATACCGAAATTATTGAACAATGTAAAAATCTTGGCTTTAATATAATTGTTTTAGACTCTAGCAAAGATGATAAAAAATGGGTATTTGATCACGATAGCCACTGGACTTGTTACGGACATAAACAAGTGGCAAAGCAAATTTCTAATGCTTTATTAAAATAGAATAATCTATAATTTAGATTTCAATTAATATCAATGAGCAATCAACCCAAAATAAAAATAATGTTTATTCTTCCTTCACTAAGTGCTGGTGGTGCAGAACGCGTTATTTCATTTGTCTCTCAAAATATAGATAAAGAAAAATTTCACCCCCTTTTAGTTATTGCTGGTTTCAAAAAAGATGCAGCTTATGATGTAAGTAATGTAGAAGTTACTTACCTTAATAAACCTAGAATTTTAACTGCATTACCTTCAATAATAGGTAGTATTAAAAACCGTAAACCGCAAATAGTAGTAAGCTCTATTTCGCATGTTAACACAGCAATGTCCATGCTCTCTCCATTTTTCAAAAAAACGAAATTTATAGGTAGAGAAGCTACAGTATTGAGTAAACGCGGCAATGAAAAGAAAATAAGACAATGGTCTCCTTTTAGATTATTGCCAAATGGCTTTAAAAACCTAGATGCTTTAATTTGCCAATCTCAAGATATGGCAGAGGATATGATTACCAATTTCAATATTCCTAAAAAGAACATTTACGTAATTAACAATCCTATTTCTAATTTACCAGAGGTAAAACAAACACAACCTACTACTAAAATTAAAAAGTTTATTACTGTAGGACGATTAACCGAAGTAAAAGGTCATCTGAGACTTTTAGATATCCTTTCTAAATTAGATCAACCATTTAGATATACTATTATTGGTAAAGGCAATCTAAAAGATGAAATTTTCGAAAAAGCAAAAGCTTTAGGGGTTTATGATAATATTGAGCACGTCCCTTTTACAAACAAAGTCAATGATTATATCGCAGAGCACGACTTATTTTTACAAGGTTCTTATGTCGAAGGATTTCCCAATGCCTTATTAGAAAGTTGTGTCGTTGGCACACCTGTAATCGCATTTAAAGCTCCTGGAGGAACAAAAGAAATTGTAGAAAATGGTATCAATGGTTTTTTAGTCGAAAACGAAGAAGAATATCTTCAAAAACTAAAAGACTCTAAAACATGGAATCCTAAAGATGTTAGAGCATCTGTTTATAAAAAATTCAATAAAGATATAATTCTTCAACAGTACGAAGACTTATTTGTAGATATTGTAAAAAACTAGAATAGTAATGAGGCTTGGCATATTAATATATTCATTATCCGGAGGTGGCGCAGAACGCGTCGTCTCATACCTTGTGTCTTATTGTCTAAAAAACAATATAGATGTTCATTTAATTTTAATGAACCCTACTATAAAATACGATATTCCAAAAAATACTAAGATTCATTATATTGAAAAATCCAATCCTAGCGAAAGCGGTATAAAAAAAGCTTTAAAAATACCTGTTCTAGCATATAAATATGCCAAACTCGTAAAACAACTCAAACTTACTCATAGTTTAAGCTTTTTAACCAGGCCATCTTTTATTAATGTTATTGCCAGTAAGCTAACAACATATAAGTTTAAAGTAATAACAAATGAGAGAGCCTTCCCTAGCCTACAATATAGCTACAAAGGATTTCAATCGTCTTTTAACAAAACCTTAATTAAGGCACTATACAAGAAATCAGATTTAGTAATCTCTAATTCTTATGGAAATGCGGGTGACTTGGTTGATAATTTTGAAGTCCCTTCAGAAAAAATGAAGGTCATTCATAATCCCATTGACCTAAGTAAAATTGAAAATATAGAACCAAATTTATCATTCTTTGATTCTGAAAAATTCAACATTATTACACTTGGCCGTTTAGATATTGGAAAGAATCACGAAATGTTAATAAGAGCCATTCATCAACTTCAAAATCCTTTATTGCGATTATACATTTTTGGTGTTGGCGATTTACATGAAGAATTTGAACAACTTATTGAAGCACTAGAATTAAAAGAGCAAGTTTACTTAATGGGCTTTAGCCCAAACCCTTATCAATATCTTAAATCTGCAGATTTATTTATATTTGGCTCAAATCACGAAGGGTTTCCAAATGTATTATTAGAAGCTATGGCATGCAGATTACCAATATTAAGTACCAATTGCCAATCTGGCCCAAGTGAAATCATGGAATTAGAAACGGTAAAAGAAGACATAATGATTACCGATTATGGTATTTTAGTACCAATTAAGAATACAGACCTAATGGCTAAAGGCATTAGCTATTTTATAGATCATAAAACTTACACTGAAACGTGTAAAACAAATAGTAAAAGTCGGATTAAAGACTTTGAAAAAGATACCATTTTAAAGAAATATATAGATCTAATAAATAGCACAAACATAGCTCATTAGACAAAACGAATTAAAGTATGTGTGGAATTAACGGCATTATAGCAAAGACCAATAGAAACAAAGACGAAATCACATCGGTTCTTAACGCAATGAATAATTTAATTATTCATAGAGGACCAGATCAAGATGGTTTATTTGCTGAAGAAAATGAGCAATTCACTGTTGGTATGGGAATGCGAAGATTATCTATTATAGATCTATCTTCTGGTAAGCAACCTATATTTTCAGACGATAAGCAAATTGTTATTGTTTTCAATGGAGAAATCTACAACTATAAGGTTTTAAAAGCCAAACTACTAGCCGAAGGTGTAACATTCAACACCTCCAGTGACACCGAAGTCATCTTAAAAGCCTACGAAAAATATGGAGTAGAATCCTTTCAATGGTTAGATGGCATGTATGGTTTTAGCATTTATGACAAAAACATCAATAAACTATTTATTGCTCGTGATTTCTTTGGTGAAAAACCACTGTATTACACACACACAGATAACGAATTTATTTGGGCATCTGAATTAAAGTCAATTATTAAAACTATTGATTTTACTCCTAATATTTCAAAAAAAGGATTAAATCTTTATTTTAGATTAACCTACATTCCTGCTCCTCACACTATATACGATAACATATATAAATTACAAGCCAATCACTATATCACATATGATTTAGCGTCACACAATACGACAATTCATAAAATCAACGCTGAACCAAAACCAAAGCCAATCAATATTTCTTTTGAAGATGCAAAAGCAAAAACAAAAGATTTAGTGTACAAAAGTGTCGATAGCAGATCTATTGCAGATGTTGGTTTAGGTACCTTTTTATCAGGAGGCGTAGATTCTTCTATCATTTCACTATGCTTAGCACAGTCTACAGACAGAAAAATAGACACCTTCTCTATAGGATTTAAAAAAGCATCTTACGATGAAACTGATAAATCTAGAGTGGTTGCAGATATGGTAAATAGTAATCATCACGAATTTATTATTGATGAAGACGATCTTAAAAACAATATTCACGAAATTCTAGTCAATTTCGACGAGCCTTTTTCAGATACAGCTGCGTTACCAACACACTTGCTTTCAGAAAAGACAAGAGAACACGTTACGGTGGCCCTAACAGGAGATGGAGGCGACGAAGTATTTGGTGGCTACAATAAGTACTACATTGGCAAAATGAACAACAGGTACACAGGTATTGTTCCTAAAGGTTTTCATAAAACTATTGCCGGATTAAGCAATAAATACCTCATTAATAAAGATGATACACGTGGAAAAAAATTCCAAATCAACAAACTGTTAAATGCTATTGATTACGATGGCGATTTTTATTGGGATATCATTTCATTAGCAAACACAAGTGCGCAGCTCGAGGAAATTATGTCTCCAGATTTTTATGATTCAAATATTTTTCAAGAATACAAAGATGTTTTAGGCAAACAAAAGATTGAATCTTTAACCGATTTTAGATTGGTCGATAAAATCTTAAGTCTAGAAGGCGGAATGCTTGCCAAAGTAGACAGAACAAGTATGATGACCTCTCTAGAATGTAGAGCCCCTTTCTTAAACAAAGAATTATGGGAGTTTGCTAATACACTACCAGAAAACTATTTAATGAAAGGCTGGAACAAAAAACACATTTTAAAAGAAGCCTTTAGAGATCAGTTTCCTGATGAGTTTTTAGAAAAAAGCAAAAGCGGATTTGGATCTCCAACAGGAGATTGGTTAAGACAAAGTCTTAGAAAAGAAATAGAAAGCTATATAGAACCTGAATTATTAAAGTCTCAAGGCATATTTAATGTCGAAGTAATCACTAAATTAGTTCAAGATCATTTAGACAGTAAAAAAGACAGCACGTTTAGAGTGTGGTCTTATTACTGTTTCCAAAAATGGTATAAGTTTAATTTCTTGAAGCAAAACTAAATCGAAATGAATAAAAAAAGAATTTTACTTATAGCATCTTATGATGGTTCTCTCATTAGATTTAGAGGAGATTTTATTAAAAGCCTTGTCGATGATGGATTTGAAGTATTTACCGCAGCACCAGATTATGCTGATGAATTTCGTCAAAACATCAAAGACCTCGGAGCAACACCTTTAGAGTTTAAATTACAACGTACAGGCCTTAACCCTTTTAAGGATTTTAAATCCATTTTAGAATTAAAATCCTTAATGAAAGAGAACAAAATAGATTTGGTTTTTCCATACACCGTAAAACCTGTAATCTATGGCTCAATGGCGGCCAATATGTGCAAAATACCTGTAATTTCATTAATCACAGGCTTGGGTTATGCGTTTACAGGCTTAACAGCAAAAGCACGATTATTACAACGCTTTAATGAAACATTATACAAACTTTCAATACGAAAGAATAAGGTTATAGTATTTCAAAATAAAGATGATTATCAACTTTTTTTAGACCGAAAAGTGATTTCTAAAAAACAAAAAGTTGATTTCGTAAGTGGCTCTGGTGTAAACCTTAACCAGTTTTCATTTAAAGAAAAAGATGCATCAGACAGCGTGAGCTTTCTTTTAGTAGCAAGACTAATAAAAGAAAAAGGAATTGCACTTTATATGGAAGCTGCTAAAATCTTAAAAGCCAAATACCCTAAAGCCGAATTTCATCTGATAGGAGCTCCAGAAACATCACCTTCTGCCATTAGTGAAGACGAACTAAAAGTACTACACAAAGAAGGAGTTATTGTCTTTCACGGAAGTCAAAATAACATTCCAGAACATTTAAACGCAAGAGATGTTTTTGTTTTACCAAGTTATTACAGAGAAGGCCTACCAAGAACTACATTAGAAGCTTGTGCATGTGGAAACCCAATTATTACAACAGATTCTGTTGGCTGTAGAGAATCTGTAAAAGAAGGTGTAAATGGTTTTTTAATAAAACCGCAAAGCCTTGAAGCTTTAGTAGAACCTATGGAATTTTTCATTAATAATCCTGCTAAAATTAAGGAGATGGGAATAAACAGCAGAACATATGCAGAAGAACGATTTGATGTAAACATCATTAATAACGATCTCATCAACTTAATTAAAAAAGAGCTATAACAAATTGCTATAATTTTTTTTTAATGAAACTCATTCTTAAAATCCTAAACAAACTTCCGATTGTAATTATACTAGTTTTAGTACTAGGCGTTTTAAGTACGTTTATGGATTTTGGCATAATATCTGTTTTTTTTAGCATTACAATGCCATTAATTTTTATTGCTAATGCAATATTAGCTCTATATGGTATATTCAAAAAAAAATACATATACCTAATTGGGGTTATCGTGTTTTTTCTTTTCAATAGCTTCTTTTATCAATTCTCTAGAACTACTAACGTAGAAACAAAAGACTCAATTAGTCTATTAACTTACAATGTCAGATCCTTTAGCCAAGTCTTATACGCTTCAAAATCAAACCAAAGTCCGTTTACTGAAATAGAAAAGTTTATTAACTCTTTAAGTCCTGATATCTTAGTTTTTCAAGAATCTTCCTATAAAGAAAGCAAAAAAATAAAAGATTACCCTTACCGTTTTATTGGCTACAAAGAAAATTCAGAAAAATCGCTTCTTACCATTTTTTCCAAGTACCCAATAGTTAATAAAGGGTATGTAGACTTTCCTAATTCAAAAAATGATGCCATTTATGCAGATATAAAAATTCAACAAGACACTATTAGAGTTTATAACACACATCTGCAATCTTATGTTATTTCACCATACATAATCGCCAATAGATTTAGTGGTTTTAACTATTGGGAAAACTTAAATAACACCATCACAAAACAAGTAGAACAGGCTAATTTAATTAAAGATCACGCAAACAAATCAAATAAAAAAACCATTATTACAGGAGATTTTAATGCAACTCCATATAGCTTACCTTATAGAAAATTAAAAAAAGGATTCAATGATTCTTACATAACGAATGGTAATGGAATTGGAAAAACATATGCTCACAGAAGGTATCCATTACGCTTAGATTACTTTCTTTATGATGATCAATTTAAAGTATTAAGTCATGATAATTTTAATTTAAAACTATCTGATCACGAACCAATATTTGTTAAATTTAAAATAAAGCAACTATAGTACTAGATTTTACTTTAACGATATCTTCAACAATGTATTAATCTAGACAATAGACACTTAGAAAGTTTAAACTTAAAATTATTTCATTAATTTTCTAAATGGCCATAAAAGAATAAAAATTGATTTTATAAAATAAGAATCAATAGATTTTATATAATCTTTTAAAGGGTATTCGAGATATAAAGTTGAACGTATAGTTATATAAATTGTTTTAAGAAAAAATATTGGAGATTTAAAAAAATATTTATCAAAAAACCAATCAAATACAGCTAAACCTTTAAGAACAGTACCAAATGCACTTCTTGCCGTCATTGGTGTATTCATAATGGACCCCTCTACTCCTACATGATAAATTCTAAGTATTTTATTTACACATTTAGTCAAGAAACCATTACTCGCTACAGGATCCCATATCATACTTTCAGGTACAAAACCATAATTAAGCATCCTTGGATTCACAATAATACTCCTTAATACATCTGTTTTTGTAAAGCCCCATTTTTCACCAATTATTTTGCCAGCAATACGAGCCTCAAATGTGTTACAATAAAAAGGGTCTTCTGGAAATAAATCACCAACACGTGATCCATACTGATCTTCACACAAAACTGTTACAGCTGCCACCTTTGGTTTTAATTCATCTGGAATTTCTTCATACTCGTTATTAAAAAATTCAAGTGCATTTGGATAACATTCATCATCACCATCAAATGTCAATAAAAATTCGCCTTTAGCTAATTTTATAGACTGAATGAAACAACTCATCTTATGCTTGTTCTCAATATTATTTACATAATTTATATTTAAAGGAGATGTTTCAACTATTTTAGAAATAACTTCATGTGATTTATCTGATGAAGCATCATTTATTACAAGCCATTCAAAATCTTTAAATGTTTGTTTAAGTAACGAATCATGAACTTTCTTTATTGAATTTTCGCAATTATAAACAGGTGTGAATACCGTAAATTTATATTTGTATGATGTTGATGGTTGCTTCCGATATACAGGTATTAACTCTTTAAAATTCATATTAACATATATTAGTATCAAGATTAAAAATAATCTCGAGAAAAGACATTTAAATATCGTATATATCTAATCTAAAAATCTAAGTTATAGGTTAATCTTAATATCAGCAACAAAACTAGATGAAAAGACAATAAACCCTATAATAAACGTCCCGCTTTATTAACTTACCTACCTAAATTACACAATCATTTTTCTTAAATTTCCAGAGTACTACTTTATAATAAACAACCTATAACTTTATTTTTTTATATCAGATCTCCGTTTTAGCTATCATAAATTTTAAATCTGAGCTAAACCTATAGCAAACTTCACATGCTAAATCCTAATATATCATTGCTCTCTAGTAAAGTAATAAAAATTCTTAATTTTGATATTTATAAAATGTAAAACTATTTGTAGCAATTTTAATCATTAAAAAATTAAGAGCAACACTAAAATCAAAAATAAAAACAGTTTATTTGCATTGTTTTGGGAATTATAACAGATAGAAAAATAAGAAATATGTATACTGTAATTATTAAACGTTTATTAGATTTTACAGCAGCTTTAATTGGGCTAATTCTAATTTCACCACTTTTTATAATACTTATAATTATCTTAAGTATCTCAAACAACGGAAAGCCTTTCTTTTACCAAAGAAGAACAGGAAAGCATGGTAAAATTTTTACAATTATCAAGTTAAAAACCATGACCGATAAAACAGATGCTAATGGAGAACTATTACCAGCATTAGAACGTGTTACTAAAACCGGCGATATTTGTAGAAAATACTCACTAGACGAAATCCCTCAATTACTTAATATACTAAAAGGAGATATGAGTCTAATAGGTCCTCGCCCACTTTTGCCAGAGTATCTAAAACACTATAATAAAGAACAAAACAGAAGACACGAAGTAATGCCAGGTATTACAGGTTGGGCTCAAATTAATGGAAGAAACACAATTACCTGGGAACAAAAATTTGAATATGATGTTTATTACGTTGATCATCTATCCTTTTTACTAGATTTAAAAATCTTATGGCTTACCTTCTACAAAGTAATAAAGAAAAGTGACATCAATAGTTCTGAAACACTCGACATGCCTATGTTTACAGGAACAAAAACAACACAAGACCAATAACTTCAATCATAAAGCTAAAGATTTAATGATGAAAGAAATCACAGACAAGAAAGAGTGGAATGCTATTTTAGAACAAATAGAAAACTATGATTTTTACCACACATACGACTACCATAACATTTCTAAAAACGAGGATGAAACCCCTATTTTATTAACCTATACAAAAGACAAAGCTACAATAGCCCTACCTATTTTACTCCGTAAGATTCCTAATACAATATATTCTGATCTTACATCTGTTTACGGTTATGCAGGCCCACTTTGTAATGTAGACGTAAACACGTATGATTTTAGTGATTTTAAAACAACTTTTAACGCTTATTTAGATTCTAATAACATCGTGTCTGTTTTTAGCAGATTACACCCTTACATTCAACAAGATAGAATATTAGAAAACTTAGGAGATACCGTAAGCTTAGGTGACGTTGTAAATATTGATGTTTCATTACCAATAGAACAGTCGCGTATGGCTTATGGAAAATCCAATAAAAACCAAATAAACAAACTAAGAAAACAATGTGAAGTTGTTAAAGCAGAAACTAAAGAAGAAATCCTTGAGTTTGTAGATATCTATTACGAAAACATGAAACGTCTAAATGCTAAAGAAAACTACTTTTTTAGTAAAGAGTACTTTCTTAACTTCATGGAAATTAGCGATTTTGATACAGACATCCTTTTAGTTAGACACCTAGAATCTAACACTTTTGTGGCAGGTTCAATGTTTGTAAAAACAAAACAAATTGTACAATACCACTTGTCTGGTACACGCACAGAACACCTAAGACTAAAACCATCAAAATTATTCTTAGATGAAATGCGACTACAAGCTACAGAGCAAGGTTTTAAGGTTTTTAATCTTGGTGGAGGACTAGGAAGTGAACACGACTCTTTATTTGAATTTAAAGCTTCTTTTTCTAAAGATTTTAGAACTTTTAAAGTATGGAAATACATTGTTAATCAAGATATTTACGATGAATTATCTCAACAAAAAGATGAAACAGATTTTTTTCCTAAATACAGATCGTAATAATTCATTCTTATACACAAGCCTCCCTTTTCATTATTGATTTTAAAACTCGTACTAACACTAAATAAGCTTATGATTTTTAAGCATATTAAGATAATATACGAGACACAAACCTAATTTTAATCTCAAACACTAATCAAACGATGATATTAGAGTTTTAGAGTGTTTTTTATCTGATTTTTATACCTTTAAAAATCAGATAAACCTTATATATCGTGTAAATTTAGCAGTTTATCGTAAATTTATATTTTTGTTTCTTGGTTTAAACTATTAGGACTTATATTAGCACCATAAATGCTAATTAATTTTAGGTCCCAAATACCTCTAATTAACAACTTTAGGTACTAAACTAACTTAAAGAATTAACCTATGAATACTAAAATATGGCTCTCATCACCGCACATGAGTGGTAATGAACAATCTTACATAAAAGAAGCTTTTGACTCTAATTGGGTAGCACCTTTAGGACCAAATGTTAACGGCTTTGAAAACGACTTACAATCTTATCTTAATGAAGATATTCATGTTGCAGCTTTAGCATCAGGTACGTCTGCCCTTCACTTAAGCCTTATTTTATTAGGTGTTAGTCATGGAGATGAGGTAATATGCCAAAGCAAAACGTTTTCAGCTTCTGCTAACCCTATTGTATACCAAGGAGCAACTCCTGTTTTTGTAGATAGTGAAAGGGAAACATGGAACATGTGCCCTATTCAATTAGAAATCGCAATAAAAGATAGAATTGCAAAAGGAAATAAACCGAAAGCAATTGTTGCGGTGCATTTATACGGAATGCCTTATAAAGTAGACGAGATTAACAATATCGCATTAAAATATAACATTCCTGTTGTAGAAGACAGCGCTGAATCATTAGGAAGTACTTACAAAGGTAAAAATTGTGGCACTTTCGGTGATTTTTCAATATTATCCTTTAATGGCAATAAAATCATAACAACCTCTGGAGGTGGTGCTTTAGTTACAAAAACGCAAAAACAGAAAGAGCAAGCTGTTTTCTTAGCCACACAAGCAAGAGATAATGCACCACATTATTTACACTCTCAAATAGGCTACAATTATAGAATGTCTAATATCGTTGCTGGTATTGGCCGTGGTCAAATGACTATTTTAGACAGTCACGTAGCTAAACGTCGTTCAAATCACGAATTTTACGTAAATGCTTTTAAAGACAATACTAAAATCACATTTTTAAACGAACCTGAAGGTTATTTTTCCAACCGTTGGCTATCTTGTATTCTGTTAGATTCTGAAAGCACACGAGAAGGTTTAAGACTCGCTTTAGAAAAGGAAAACATAGAATCTAGACCTTTATGGAAACCAATGCACCAACAACCCGTTTTTAAAGATGCACCTAGCTATCTTAATGGAGTTTCTGATGAATTATTCGAAAAAGGCTTATGTTTACCTAGCGGATCAAATTTAACTGATATTGAATTAAATAGAGTAGTTTCTGCTATAAATACGTATTTTGTATCATGATAGTTAAATATCTAAATAAAATATCTAAGAAATATGCCTCAAAATGGCTAGTGCTGTTATTTGATATATCAATAATAGTTGCTACATTTTTTATGGCATACCTTATTAGGTATAATTTCATCATAGAGTTTGACTTCTCTACCCTTTTGATGCAAATTCCATATGTTATTGTTGTAGCTACAATTAGCCTAATAGCTGTTGGGACATACAAAGGTGTAGTTCGATTTACAGGATTTAAAGATATTGTCAACATTATAATCGGAGCTAACATTTTAGCAACTATACTTATCTGCTGTACTTTTGCGAGTAGAAAGTTTATGAATGAAGATAGCCTTTTTGACATCTCCGGCTCAATCATCTATATCCACTTATTACTTAACATATTATTCTTAATTGGGGCTAAATTGTTTATAAAATCTCTTTATAACCATATTACTCAAGACTTTCAATCTATTTCTAATGTTTTAATTTTTGGAGCTGGTAATTCTGGCATGTTAACTTATGACGCCATTCAAAACGATACTAAAAACGGCGTTGAAGTTGTTGGTTTTGTTGATGATGATGAAAGAAAAATTGGAAAGAAAATAAACCTATTAAAAGTTTACAACATCAACTCTATTGACGAGGATTTCATTAAAAAGAATGATGTTGAAGATGTCATAATTTCAATTCAAAATATAGATCCTACAAGGCTACTTCAAATTACTAGTAATCTTTTTTCACTCGGACTTAAAGTTAAAATTGTACCTCCAGTTCAAAGCTGGATTGATGGAGACTTAAGTGTAGGACAAATTAAAGAAGTTAAAATTGAAGACCTTCTTGGAAGAGACCCAATTAATATTAAAAACCCAGATTTAGAAGAACAGTACGACAATAAAGTAATTTTAATTACTGGTGCGGCCGGATCTATTGGAAGTGAAATTTGCAGAAAAGTTAGCTTATATAATTATAAAAAGTTAATCCTTGTAGATAATGCAGAATCTGCACTTTACGATATTCAACAAGAATTTAGACAACAAGGTTTAGAAAATATTGATGCTGTTGTAGCAGATGTACGAAACAGAACTAGAATAGATCAAATTTTTAATCAATACAAACCTAAAATTGTCTTTCACGCCGCTGCATATAAACACGTGCCTTTAATGGAAAACAACCCTTTTGAAGCAGTTAGCGTTAATATTGGAGGTACTAAAAACGTTGCAGATATCTCTGTAAAACACAGTGTAGATAAGTTTGTTTTAATCTCTACTGATAAAGCGGTAAACCCTACAAATGTCATGGGTGCAACTAAACGAATTGCAGAGCTTTATGTAACTTGTCTTAAAGGAAAAGGACACACAAAGTTTATAACCACAAGATTTGGAAACGTTTTAGGATCTAACGGATCTGTAATTCCGTTATTTAAAAAACAAATTGAAAAAGGAGGACCTCTAACAGTAACTCATAAAGATATTACACGTTACTTTATGACTATACCAGAAGCATGTCAGCTTGTATTAGAAGCAGCAGCCATGGGTAATGGTGGTGAGATTTTTGTTTTTGACATGGGCGAACCTATTAAGATATTTAATTTAGCCACCAACATGATTATCCTTTCTGGATTAAGATATCCTGAAGACATAGATATCAAAATAACAGGTTTAAGACCAGGTGAAAAAATATACGAAGAACTTTTAGCTGACGGTGAAAACACCAAAAAAACATATCACGACAAAATAATGATTGCTAAATCAAGACACGTTGATATTATAACAGTTGAAAGTCAAATTAATAAACTTACTAAGATAAACTCTTTAACCCAACCGTTAGAAATCGTTTCTTCCATAAAGTTTTTAATACCTGAATACATCTCTAATAACTCTACTTTTGAAGTATTAGACAAAAAAAAATAATCCCATTTTTACTAAACCCATAAATTAACTCAAATGAAAACACGTATCCTTATTATCTCGATATTAGCGATTATTAACGCTACATCATGTGCGTCTAGAAAAGATATTGTTTACTTTCAAGACAAACCACTAGAAGAAGGACTAATTGCTTCTGAAGCAACTCAGTTAATTTATAAACCAGATGATATCTTAACAATTAACGTTTCAGCATTAGACCCTGATACTGTTAGGCCTTTTAATTTACCTATAGTATCTAATAATACAAACGATTTAAGAAACGCTCAAGGAACGCAACAACAACAAACATACTTAGTAGATCACAATGGTAATATAGAATTCCCAGTATTAGGCACCATAAAAGTTGAAGGCTTAACACGTACAGACTTAACAGCACTGTTAGTTGAGCGTATTAAGAGTATGGTAAATAACCCTATTGTTAATGTAAGACTAGCTAATTTTACAGTCACAGTTATTGGAGAAGTTTCTAATCCTGGGACATTTACAATGCAAGACGAAAGAGTGACACTCCTAGAAGCTCTTGGTTATGCAAATGATTTAACTATATTTGGTAAACGAAAAAATGTAAGGCTAATTAGAGAAATAGACGGTAAAAAGAAGTTTGCTGAAATTGATTTAACATCCATAAACACCGTAAATTCTCATTTATACTATCTACAGCAAAATGATGTTATTTATGTTGAACCAAATAATGCTAAAATTAGATCGTCTACTTACAACCAAAACAATGGAGTATTAATATCTGCAATAGGCACATTAACAACCATATTAGCTGTATTCTTAATAAAATAAGTACCAATTAAAATATTATATGGAATCCAACCCTGTTTCAAAACCGAATGAAATTAGACAAAGTGTAGATTTATTCCTATCTAACTGGAAAATTCTGCTTTTCTGTAGTGTCGTTGCCCTATTTCTAGGCTATACTTATTTACGTTACACTACTTATCAATACAACGCTAATGCAACTATTAAAATAATAGACGAAAAGCAATCTAAAAAACTTCCTTCTATTGGAGAAATGACTAGTGGTGGACTATTCTCAGATGGTACAGATAAGATTAAAGATGAAATTGAAACCATTCAGTCAAGAACCTTAATTTCTAATGTTGTAAAAGCCTTAGATCTTAATATTAGATGTTTTGCAGAGGGTAATATAAAAGAGCGTGAAATTTATAGAAACCCACCTGTAAAACTAAGTTTTTTCGCAAGTGACTCTATCATACATCAAGTAGATACGACCTTGTATATTAAAATAAAATCCCCAACTCAATTTTTAGCATTTAAAAAGGAAGGAAAATCTTTAATTGACAGAGACGAACAAACAGGTGTTCCATACACATTTGGAGAAAAAATAAAAACAGGCTTTGGAGGCATGGTGTTAACACCAAATATTGGAGACCACGCTCCAGTTATAGGAAGTAATTTAAAAATATCTATAACCTCTGTTAGCAAAATCGTAAACAGCTATCAACGAAAAATAAAAGTATCAACAGATAAAGGATCAAGTGTTATTAAATTAGACCTTAACGAAAGTAATTCCTACAAAGCTGTTGATATTTTAAATCAAATCATAGATGAATACAACAATGACGTACTCTTAGATAAAGAGTCTGTTGTCAAAACAACTTCTGACTTTATAAACAATAGACTTAAGCAAGTTTCTGAGGAATTAGAAAAAGTAGATTACACAGCAGAAGACTTACAAAAGAAAGAAGGTCTAACAGCTTTAGACTCTAGAGCCGACTTAAACCTACAAACAGGACAACAATTACAATCTCAAATTTCTTCTACTGCAAATAACATAGAAATGTTATCGTTTTTAGAAGAGGAAATTAGTAGTACAAACAAAAGCAACGACATGCTACCTGCCGACATAGGAATTGGCGACTCTAACACATCTCAAGTTATAAAAAGACACAATGAGTTAGTAGCAGAACGCGACAGAATTTTAAGAAACTCAACAACTAAGAATCCAGTTGTTATTCAACTGAATAACCAGATAGAATCTTTAAAATCTAACCTTCTTAATTCGGTAAAAAACATAAAACAAACGTCTCTACTCACTCTTAACAACCTAAGCAGAGACAATGCTCGAATACAAGGTAGACTCTCAGCAGCACCTAAAAAAGCGCGCCAGTTTAGAGACATTAAAAGACAACAAGATATTAAAGAGTCTCTTTACCTTTATTTATTAGAAAAACGAGAAGAATCAGCAATAAGGCTAGGCATGTACACTCCTAATGCAAAGATAATCGACAGTGCTTATTCTTCACACAAACCAGTAGCACCAAATAAAATGATCGTATACATTGCATCATTATTATTTGGCCTAGGTATTCCTATTGCTTTTATTTATATATCAGATTTACTCAACACAAAAATCTATAAAAAAGAAGATTTAGTAGACACTTTAAATATCCCTTATTTAGGAGACATACCAAAAAGCTCTAAGAAGCAAAAATTAGTAAAGAAAATTGATTATTCACCAAAGGCAGAAGCTTTTAGAATTGTAAAGTCTAATATAGATTTTATGCTAAGAAACATAAAAGGTCGCTCTAAAAAATTATTTATCACCTCTACTGTTCCGCAAGAAGGAAAATCGCATACAAGTTCAAACCTTGCGGCATCAATTGCTTTTTCTGGCAAATCTGTACTCCTTATAGAAACAGACATTAGAGTTCCTAAATTACTTGAGTATCTTAACATCAAAGATCAGTCAAAACAAGGGCTTTCAGATTACATTGCTGATACATCTTTAAAACCTCAAGATATTGTCTTAAAACACGAAGACAATCCACTCTTAGACATTATTTCATCTGGAACAATTCCTCCTAACCCATCTGAATTGTTAATGAATGAAAGAGTAGAAGAACTCTTTAACTATTTTGACACTAAGTACGATTATATTGTTGCAGACACTTCTGCTGTAGGTATTGTTAGTGACACACTACTTATTTCTCATTTAGCAGACATGTTTATCTATGTTGTAAGTGCGGATAATATAGACAAACGCTTACTCCAACATGTTGCACTACCATTATATACAGAAAAAAGACTACCTAATATGACAATGCTATTAAACAGCGTTAGCTTAGGCAAAAAAGGATACGGCGGTTATGGTTACGGCTATGGCTACGGAAATAACCCTCAAAGAAAGAAAAAATGGTATAAATTTGGTAAGTCATAACAAATCACACCAAATTACATTAATAAAAAAAAGCCACTAAATAAAATTAGTGGCTTTTTTATATAACAAAAACGAAAGTTTACAATTTTCGTCGTTTTCGTTCCGTTTTTAATAATGATAACTCTCTACTCGTTTGCCCCGAAACTGAAGTGTTTTCCTCTGCCCTTCTAATTAAATAAGGCATCACATCTTTTACCGGTCCAAACGGAATATACTTTGCTACATTATAACCTTGAGCCGCCAAATTAAAGCTAATATGATCACTCATACCAAATAACTGCCCAAACCATATCCTATTATCTTCTTTAGAAATGTTATGAGTTTTCATAAGATCCATAGCTAAGTAGCAACTTAATTCATTATGTGTACCGATAAAAACTGATATATCTTTTAAATTTTGAAGTATATAATTTAAGGTTTCATCAAAATTATCGTCAGTCGCTTTTTTATTTTCACAAATTGGAGAATTATATCCTTTATCCAAAGCACGTTCGCGCTCCTTCTCCATATATGCTCCTCTAACAATCTTCATTCCAATTTTAAAACCGCCTGCTTTAGCACGTTCATGTAATTGCTTTAAATAATCTAAACGATCCCAACGATACAACTGTAAAGTATTATAAACTACAGCAACATCTTTATTATAGCGACGCATCATTTCTTCTACCAAATCATCTGCAGCATCTTGCATCCAACTCTCTTCCCCATCAATTAAAACTTCAACATCTTTTTCCTTGGCTAATTTACAAACAGCATCAAACCTTCCTACTATTCTACCCCATTCAGCCTCTTCTTCACTTGTTAAAACAACACCTTCTGTTTTTTTCTGATACAATAAAAACCGACCAAAACCTGTTGGTTTAAACACCACTATTGGCATTGCTTCCCGTTCATCACAGAAGTTTATAATCTTCAATATTTTTGCTAGCGCATTATCAAATTGATTTTCTACAGATTTACCTTCTACAGAATAATCCAAAACCGAACTCACTCCTTTTGTATAAAGCTTATCTATTACTGGCAAGCAGTCATCTTCATTAACTCCACCACAAAAATGGTCAAAGACAGTAGCTCTAATTAACTTTTCTACGGGTAAATGCGCTTTTAAAGCAAAGTTTGTTGCAGCCGTACCAATACGAACCAAAGGTTCAGATGATATCATTTTAAATAAAAAGTAGGCACGTTCTAATTCTGAGTCCGACTTTAATTCAAAGGCAGTCTCTGTATTTTCAAAGAGTGAGCGATCAATCATTAGCTAAATAATATATGTACAAATATATTTATTAATCATTTACTTTTTCTGAAAAAGGAAGTATTTTCACATCATCAATTTAGATATTTTAAAATGGATTCTATTTCTACAAAAAATGCCACAGTTTTTTTTAATTCTGAAGTCTATACAGCGTTAAATAATTACCTAAAAACCGACAAACCTTCCAAGATATTTATTCTTGTAGACACCAATACTCACGACTATTGTTTACCTGCGTTTTTGGAACGCATAGAGTCTGGCGACATAGTCATTGAAGTCATGGAAATACCAAATGGTGAAGACCACAAAACCATAGACATCTGTACAGGTGTTTGGGAAGCTCTATCTGAATATAACGCAGATCGCAAAAGTTTATTAATTAACCTAGGAGGAGGAGTTGTTACAGATTTGGGTGGTTTTGTAGCAAGTACATACATGCGAGGCATCGCTTACATAAACATTCCAACAACACTATTAGCCATGGTAGATGCTTCAGTTGGAGGAAAAACGGGAGTTGATTTAGGCGCCTTAAAAAATCAAATAGGAATTATAAATGAAGGAGTAATGGTTGGAGTTGACACCTCTTACTTAGATACTTTACCTCAAAATGAAATGGTTTCTGGTTTCGCAGAAATGCTAAAACATGGTTTAATTTACGATAAAACCTACTGGAACACCTTAACACATCTTGAAAAATTAGACATTTCTGATTTAGACCAATTGATTTATGACTCTATCATCATCAAAAATGAAGTGGTAACATCTGACCCAACAGAGAAAGGCCTAAGAAAAATTCTAAATTTTGGTCATACTTTAGGTCACGCAATTGAAAGCTACTTTCTAGAAAACGCAGATAAGACACCATTATTACACGGAGAAGCTATTGCAATAGGCATGCTATTAGAAAGCTACCTATCAACTAAAATATGCGGCTTAAGCCAAGAAGAATTTGAGATAATTTCTTCAGGAATACTCAAAACATTCTCTAAAGTTGAAATCAATAAAAACGACCAAAAAGTAATCATAGATCTATTACAGTACGACAAAAAGAATAGTTATGGCGTTGTAAAATTTGTATTACTTGAAGCCATTGGCAAACCCAAAACAGACTGTGTAGTTCACAACGACCTTATTTTAGAAGCTTTTGATTATTATGCTCATTAGAGGTAACGGTCTTTTACAATTTGAGTATGGTGATTTTCATGACCTGTTAAAATATATCCTATTGCCCTCACAGAAATAGGACAGCCACTCGCCTCACCCACTTGTTCTAAAGCAGCTGAATCAAAACTTCTATACAACGCTATAGAAGCCTGCCTTACAGCCTTATACTCATCTATTATGTTAACTAAAGAGCGTTTGCTTGCGTTAGCTGTAATAGCATAGTCGTCTTGTTCATACCCGGCCAATGGCGTTTTATCCTCTCGCGCTATTCGTAATGCTCTATATGCAAAAACACGTTCAGTATCTATAATATGAAGTAACACATCCTTGGGAGTCCATTTCCCTTCTGCGTAAGCGTAATTATGCTTGTCTTGCGCTAAGCCCGAATAAAACAACACTACAGAATCTAAATTTTGTTCTAAACCCTCAATGATATCTATGCTTGTGGCATTATCAATATACCATTTATAATACATGTCATATTCGTTATTATTAAGTGTATTAGAAATCATAATTATATAAATTAAAAAAGCCCTTCGTAAACTAACTAAGGGCTTTTGTATATTTTATTGTTTTAATTACAACTCATTAAAAATGGTATGCATTAAACGTTTTTTATCATTAAGACTTTCTTCTAAAGAAATCATAGTTTCAGTTCTGTAAACACCTTCTATATCATCTAACATAAAGATAATTTCTTTAGCATGCATAGTATCTTTAGCTCTAATCTTACAGAAGATATTAAATTTCCCTGTGGTAATATGAGCAACTGTCACATAAGGTATATTGTTAATTCGCTCTAAAACAAACTTAGTTTGCGATGTATTTTGAAGAAAAACTCCTACATATGCAATAAACGAATAATCTAATTTTTGATAATCTAATGTTAAAGAAGAACCTTTAATAATTCCCGCTTCTTCCATTTTTTTAACACGCACATGAACAGTACCAGCAGAAATCAATAATTTTTTCGCAATATCTGTAAATGGAATACGTGTATTATCAATAAGCATATCGAGAATTTGGTGGTCAATCTCATCTAATTTAAATTTTGCCATAATCATATAATCTTTAAAGTAAATGCAAAAATAGAACATTTACACTAACGATATTGCATAAAAATTGAATTATTTTAAGGTTTCAATAAGATTTCCTCATTATTTAACATTGCGAAAACGATTTCGTTACCCAAAATTAATTCCGAATTTCCTGTAGTTTTAAAAACCCTACCTTTTGCATCAACTTCTTTATGACCAAAATGATTAAGCAGTTTTTCTAATTTTACTATTTTAGGAACAAAATGCAGTTTTTTGTCCACCAACACTTCTTCATATTGAATAGCTACATCTATTAAATCGGTGTCTCCTGCTTTTAATTTCGTATCCCTAATAATAATATCATAAAAACATTTTGCATTTTCAGGAATATCAAAATAACGCTTATAACCTCCAATAGCAATACCCTTAGAAATCGTAAACAATCCTGATAAAATAGCAATAAACATTAAACGCCTTACCTCTTCCCTTTCATAATCATTTGTATAATGACCAGCTTCATAAAGCAATGTTGGCACACCTAAATTTTGAAAGGTATCACCAACACAACTAAGACTAAAACCATCATCATAACGCCCAATCCCATTTGGAATCTCGTTTTGAAGTACAGTATTTATCTCTGCAATAATAGCCATAGCCACCTTTCTATTATCTGTTAAAGAACGTTCTTCATCTTGCGAAGGTGATAAAAATGAAAGCGTAGCAACGTTGTTTTTTTCTCCAGCACTAAAAATAGTACGCTGTCCATGAAGGTTAAAACAATAATTTGGCATAAAATCGTCATAAGCCTGACGTAAAATCTTACTTTCTGGTTGAGATAAATTTTGTGCGTCCCTGTTTAAGTCTACTAGATTCGCATTTAAACGCGTGTATCTTTCAGCTCCATCAGGATTTAATATAGGAATAACCACCAGCGTACATTGCTCTAATATACCTTTTGTGAAATTATTTTCAGTTTCAAACAAATTAAAACAATCAAAAAGCGCCTTAGTAGATGTCGATTCGTTTCCGTGCATTTGAGACCATAATAAAATTTTGATTGGTCCATGCCCAAATTTCAAACTGTAGATTGGTCGTTTTTCAACAGAATATCCAAGCGTAGAAATCTTAGATTTTGGTAATTTTTCTAAACACTTTTCTATATCAGAATTGGTTATATAACGACCATATAATTCTGTTGTTTTTACAGAAGAAAACACATCATTTAAAAGCTCTAAATTCATATCATTATTTTGATGTTACAAATGTAATCATTTGAAATTTTACATTTGTAAACATCGATTGTTCTAATTTTTGTTACAATGTTAAACAGATAGTGTTAGAAAAGACACAGCTATTTATATGCTTTTTGAAAATAATTCAACAAACAATATATTTTCATTTCAATTAACATATTATCAGTAATATAACACACAAAATCAAACCTAAAGTTTAACTATAATAAAATATAAACAGAACCTTTAGCTACAATTACAATACTATTGATTACATTTGTAACATCACAAAAACAAATCTAAGGTTTACAATGATAAACTCATCAGAATTTACACAACGCCTACAAAAGGTCATGGATTTTTACAGTGAAACAGCATCTAGTTTTGCTGAAAAAATCGGAGTACAGCGCTCTAGTATTTCTCATATTTTGTCTGGTAGAAATAAGCCAAGTTTAGACTTTGTAATGAAGGTGCTTCACTCCTATCCTGAAGTAGAATTATATTGGCTAATGAATGGCAAAGGTCATTTTCCTAATGAGCCTAAAATTTCAGAATCACCAAACTCAAACATAACCGAACAACCTATTGCAAAACCACAAATCCCAGTTTCGGTCCCTAACTCTAATTCTGAAATTGAAAAAATTGTTATCTTTTATAAAGACGGTACTTTTAAAAGCTATAAGCCTTAAAACTAATTGCACTATTCATTATCTTTGAAAAAAGATTTTAAATGAAGCATTTTTCCTCACTTTTGTTATTATTACTTTTAACAAGCTGCTATACTATAGAGCGCAATTGTACAGATTTTAAAACAGGTACCTTTGAATTTACCTACACTATTGATGGTGTTGAGAAAACCTCTCGTTTTAAACGAACAGAACACTTTAACATTGATTATCATGAAGAAGTAGCAGACTCTTCATCTATTCGCTGGATTAATGATTGTGAATTTATCCTTAAGAAACTTCACCCTACCAATAATTCTGAAAAAAACGCCATTCATATGAAAATCCTCTCTACAACAGAAGATTCTTATATGTTTGAATACAAGCTTGCTGTAAAACGACCAAACAAACCATTAAACACAGAAAAAGGAGTGGCCTTTAAAATAGATTAACCCTACACTTGTCTTTTTTTTTAGTTTCAACATCACATTTCGCAAATAGACAAAACGTTTGATAAATACCACAACAAGTTGTTTTCTTAAAAATACATCACAAAGCAGCAACAGAAACTGCATACTATTGCAACATAACAATAATTGTAATTTTTAGTTGTTTTTTTTTTATAGAGTTAATCAAACCCCGACTCCAACAAAAAGAATATAATACTCAATAGGTAATCATTAGAATAAAGATTATTATTTATTAACTCAATAATTACAGATGTAACTCTCAGCCAAACCATTAACACCCAAAATTTCACAATAGGGTTGCAGTTTTAGCTAGTTCAACGATTCTAAAACAAAAAAAATAAAAAACTCTTAATAAACAAATTAAGTCTTAGAAGAGCTTAGCTTGCCCTGTATCATCAACATCTATATCATCGTCGTCATCTTGGGATGCGCTATTTGACTTTTGTTTAATATCCGTTTTTGAGCCTTCAGCTTGTGAATTTTCAGAAACTGTTTCTTCATCAACCACCTCTAACTCATCTGCATGCACTTCTTCTGGAGCCTCATAAGGCAATGCTTCTAACAAGTTTATCTGATTAATTTTATCTTTTGTCAACTGATTTCCTAATGCCGTAATACCTTTTATAGAAATAAACTCTTCAAGATTCACCTCCATATTTGGTTTTCGGTCTTTACCACGCTCTTTAGTGAATTCCACCTCTACCATTGGCCTCCAGTCTGTTGAAACGATCTCTAATTGCGAATCCGAATGATCCGAAATAAAAGACTCTTCCCTTCCTTCTTGTTCTATTATAAAACGTTTTACATAGTAACGCTCCTTTTCTCCATCATAATAAATGGCCGATATTGGTTTTTTAGGAATCCATTTTTCTAAGACAATCATATCACTATCAAAATGCGTCGTCAATTCTGGTATAATAGTTTTAACCACTCCAGATTGATTGATAACAAGAAGCCTATCTTCTCCTCTAAACTCACCTATCAATTCACCTCTTCCATCAACATTTAACCTCTGCACTGTATCGTCAAACCAAATTTTGCGCGGCTTTAAGGTAGATACTCCTTTTTCTTTAAGCTCCACACGCTTAATAGCATATTTAGTAACTTGATTTCCTTTAGATGCTCTCCCTTTGATAAGAATATCTGCAAAATCTAAATCCCATTTTAACTTCTTAATACTTCCTACTTGTCGCAACATTATTGTTACTACTTCGGCTTCACCATTAGGATTGGCAGAAAAATACCATAATACAGAACCTTTACTACCGTTAGTTAAATCGTACTCACGATCTCTAGTCATACTCGTTACCGCAAATCGTTTTACGTAAGAAGGCCCACTTTTACCATCGCGATAAATCATATTATAAATGGTACGCTTATCTTTCTTCTTAAATACAGCAACATGAATAATGTTTTTACCTATAAAAGTTTTAGAATCTACTTTGGTAACCATCATCTTACCCTCTTTGGTAAACACAATAATATCATCTATATCACTGCAGTCGCACACGTATTCATCGCGTCTCAATGACGTACCAATAAAACCTTCTTCTCTATTTACATAAAGTTTTGTATTCCTAATAACAACCTTTGTCGCATCTACATCATCAAAAATTCTTATTTCTGTTTTACGCTCTTTACCCTCTCCGTATTCCTTTTTTAAACGTTCAAAATAAGCTATAGCGTAATCAATTAGATTCGCTAAGTGATGTTTTACTTCAGCTATTTGATCTTCTAAAGCATCTATTTTTTGCTGTGCTTTATCAATATCAAATTTAGAAATACGCTTAATTCTAATTTCGGTTAAGCGCGTAATATCTTCAACTGTAATTTTTCGTTTTAAATGTTTTATATGAGGCTGAAGTCCTTTGTCAATAGCATTTATAACACCATCCCAAGTTTCTTCTTCTTCAATATCGCGATAGATTCTATTTTCAATAAAAATACGCTCTAATGACGCAAAGTGCCATTGCTCTTCAAACTCACCAAGTTTTATTTCTAATTCACTTTTTAAAAGCTGAACGGTATTATCTGTTGAGCGACGCAACATTTCTGTGACACCAACAAAATACGGCTTGTTATCTTCAATAACACAACCCAATGGAGAAATTGACGTTTCACAACTCGTAAAAGCATACAATGCATCAATGGTTTTGTCGGGCGACAAACCTGAAGGCAAATGAATTAAGATCTCTACATTAGCAGCTGTATTATCTTCAATCTTTTTTATCTTAATTTTCCCCTTGTCGTTTGCCTTAAGTATAGAGTCTATAAGCGACGATGTTGTAGTACCATAAGGAATTTCAGTAATAACTAAAGTATTCTTATCACGTTGAGAAATTTGAGCTCTAACTCTAACCTTACCTCCACGTAAACCATCATTATAATTGGTGAAATCTGCAATACCAGCTGTTGGAAAATCTGGCAATAACGTAAAGCGCTTTCCTTTAAGATGTTTTACAGAAGCATCAATAAGCTCAATAAAATTATGCGGTAAAATCTTTGTAGACAAACCTACAGCAATTCCTTCTCCTCCTTGTGCAAGAAGCAAAGGAAACATAACTGGTAAATTAATAGGCTCTTTTCTTCTACCATCATAAGAAGCTTGCCATTCGGTAATCTTAGGATTATAAACAACATCTAAAGCAAACTTAGAAAGTCTAGCTTCAATATATCTTGAAGCTGCAGCACGATCTCCC
The DNA here is from genome assembly GCF_036903175.1 of Winogradskyella sp. ECml5-4. Taxonomy (NCBI): domain Bacteria; kingdom Pseudomonadati; phylum Bacteroidota; class Flavobacteriia; order Flavobacteriales; family Flavobacteriaceae; genus Winogradskyella; species Winogradskyella sp. ECml5-4. The sequence continues at coordinate 231,729 of NZ_JAYJLF010000008.1, forward strand.
GTTAAAATATTTCCCCAGTTTCCTTGGGTATCTATTAATAAATCTTTCTGACCAATCTGCACCATAGCATCAGCAATACTAGCATCACCATGCGGATGATACTGCATAGTATGACCAACAATGTTCGCTACTTTGTTATAACGACCATCATCTAAATCTTTCATAGAATGCATTATACGACGCTGAACAGGTTTAAAACCATCTTCAATGGCAGGTACAGCACGTTCTAATATGACATAAGAAGCGTAATCCAAAAACCATTCCTTGTACATTCCAGTAACCTTGGTAATGGTTTCCTGGCTACCTTCGTCCTCATTTAACAACTCATCATGTTCTTCTATCATCTATCCAACTTTATGCTTTATGTTTTCTTTTATAATCTTTCTTAAAGACTGCTTTACATACTTTAATTTTTTTCGTTTTAACAATGTTATATTAAAACGCTCTTTAGATATTGTTCCATCGCTATTCTCTTTAGCAATCACTAAAACGCTATATACAATGTAATCATGAACCTTAAAACCTATTAATTTATGTTTAGAAATCTCAACTTTGTTTTCTCTGTAATTAATGAATTCTGTCAGTATTAATCCACTATTAGTAATTACAATTTTTGCACCATCACTATCGTACTCAAAATATCTGGCTACAAAATGTACAATAACTACTGCAACGATTAACCCCAATATGACATAAAATGAACTTCCTTCAAATAATTCAATAGACTTAAACACAGTTCCTAACAAAACTGCTGCTACGACCAATAAAAAATATAAGGATATTATAGTATTTTTTACTTTTCTATTATCTGTTCTCATATAGTATCTTCTACAACATCTAATTCAACTTTAAGATTGTCAATAATAAATTCTTGACGTGTAGGTGTATTTTTTCCCATGTAGAAAGACAATAACTCTTCTATAGACATGTCTTTATCCAACATTACAGGATCTAAACGAATATCTGCACCAATAAAATGAACAAACTCATCTGGCGAAATTTCACCCAAACCTTTAAATCGAGTGATTTCTGGTTTTGGTTTTAATTTTTCCATAGCATCTTTACGCTCTTGTTCTGAATAGCAATAAATAGTTTCCTTTTTATTTCGCACTCTAAACAATGGTGTCTGTAGAATATAAAGATGTCCATCTTTTATAACTTCTGGAAAGAATTGCAAAAAGAACGTAATTAACAACAACCGAATGTGCATACCATCCACATCGGCATCTGTAGCAATAACGACGTTGTTATAGCGTAAATCCTCTAGAGATTCTTCAATATTTAACGCAGCTTGAAGCAAATTAAATTCTTCATTCTCATAAACGATTTTTTTACTCAATCCGTAGCAATTTAGAGGCTTCCCTTTTAAACTAAAAACAGCTTGTGTATTTACATCTCGCGACTTTGTTATACTACCAGATGCAGAATCTCCCTCTGTTATAAACAAGGTTGTTTCTAAATAGCGTTCGTTTTTAGTATCTCCAAAATGCACACGGCAATCGCGTAATTTTTTATTGTGAAGACTTGCTTTCTTTGCTCTATCTTTTGCTAGTTTTCGTATACCAGATAACTCTTTACGCTCACGTTCTGCTTGAAGAATTTTACGTTGAATTTTTTCTGCTGAATCAGGATTCTTATGTAAAAAATTATCTAAGTACTTTTTAACAAAATCATTGATATAGGTTCTTACTGTAGGCAAGTCACCGCCCATATCTGTAGATCCTAATTTGGTCTTAGTCTGACTTTCAAAAACAGGCTCCATAACTTTTATAGCAATTGCAGCAACTACAGATTTTCTAATATCTGAAGCTTCGTAGTTTTTGCCATAAAATTCTCGTATCGTTTTTACCAAAGATTCTCTAAAAGCAGCTAAATGCGTTCCACCTTGTGTCGTATTCTGACCATTGACAAACGAATGATACTCTTCGCTATACTGTGTTTTGCTATGTGTTATAGCAACTTCTATATCATCACCTTTTAAATGGATAATAGGATACAACATATCTGATTCGTTAATATTTTCAGATAATAAATCCTTTAAGCCATTTTCACTAAAATATTTTTCTCCATTAAAAACTATGGTCAATCCTGGATTAAGATACACATAGTTTTTAAGCATTTTAACAATATACTCGCTTCTGTATTTGTATTTTTTAAAGATGATTTCATCCGGAATAAAACTAACCTTAGTTCCTTTTCGTCTAGATGTATCGTCTAACAACTCTTGGTGAGTTAAGTTTCCTTGTTCAAACTCCGCAGAAGCAGATCGTCCATCTCTTGTAGACTCTACTCTAAAATAAGAAGATAAAGCGTTAACCGCCTTAGTACCTACACCATTTAAACCAACAGATTTTTTAAAGGCTTTAGAATCGTACTTTCCACCGGTATTCATCTTAGAAACCACATCTACCACTTTTCCTAATGGAATACCACGACCATAATCTCTAACAATAACACGATCTCCTTGCACAGAAATTTCTATAGTCTTACCTGCGCCCATGACATACTCATCAATAGAGTTGTCTAAAACTTCTTTTAGTAAAATATAGATACCATCATCTGGAGAAGATCCATCACCCAACTTTCCGATATACATACCAGGTCGCATTCGGATGTGTTCTTTCCAATCTAGTGAGCGTATGTTATCTTCTGTATAGTTAGACTGTTCTGCCATAAAATTTAGGTCAATTTTTTTGTTGGAACGCTAATATAAGATTATACCTTAAAAAATGAAATACGGATAGCGTAAAGTAATTAACAATAACCACCTAATATTGTTGAGAACATAGCAGTTTTGTCAAATCTGAGATAATTCCTTAGTTTTTTGTTTTAAAAACGCATTTCTAACAGCAAAAAAAATGACGTATAACGCTTAAAAACAAAACACCAACAAAATCCTCTACACTAAAAAGAAGACACCATAAAAAGCCAATAGCTAAGCCTTAAAAGCTAAGAGCCAAACTTTACACGTTAAATAAAAAGTGCATTATATCACCATCCTTAACAATATAATTTTTACCCTCTACACGCATTTTACCAGCTTCTTTAACTTTAGCTTCACTGCCATAGGCAATGTAGTCTTCGTAAGCAATAACTTCAGCTCTAATAAATCCTTTTTCAAAATCGGTATGAATAACACCTGCAGCCTGCGGACCAGTTGCTCCAACATTAACTGTCCATGCTCTTACTTCTTTTACACCTGCTGTAAAATAGGTTTGCTGATTTAATAATTTATATGCAGAACGGATTAATTTTGCCGAACCTGGCTCCTCTAATCCAATATCTGCTAAAAACATTTGACGCTCTTCGTAGTCGTCTAATTCGTTAATATCTGCTTCGGTGCCAACAGCTAAAACTAAAACTTCTGCATTTTCATCTTTTACAGCCTCTCGTACTTTATCTACATAAGCATTACCTGTAGTTGCAGCACCTTCATCTACATTACACACATACATTACCGGCTTATCTGTAATAAACTGTGATGGCTTTACGTAATCTTCATAATCTTCTTCAGAAAACTCTATCGCTCTAATTGAAATACCAGCTTCAAGCTTTTCTTTTATAGTTAAAAGTACGGCCTCTTCTTTCTGCGCTTCTTTATTTCCTGTTTTGGCAGCACGCTTAACTTTATCTAGTTTCTTTTCAGCAGTTTCTAAATCTTTAAGCTGCAATTCCATATCAATGGTTTCCTTATCTCTAATCGGATCTACAGAACCATCAACATGTACAATGTTTTCGTTATCAAAACAACGTAAAACATGTAAAATAGCATCAGTTTCTCTAATGTTAGCTAAGAATTGATTTCCTAATCCTTCACCTTTACTAGCACCTTTTACTAAACCTGCAATATCAACAATCTCTACAGTTGCTGGTAATACGCGCTCTGGATTCACCAATTCTTCTAATTTCTCTAATCTTGGATCAGGTACATTTACCACACCAATATTAGGTTCTATAGTACAAAACGGAAAGTTAGCACTTTGCGCTTTAGCGTTAGATAAACAGTTAAATAAGGTTGACTTTCCTACGTTTGGTAATCCTACTATTCCAGCTTTCATCGAAAAACTTGTTTTGCCTTCCCTTAAAGAAGGGAATCTTGTTAATTTTTAATCGCAAATTTTGCGAGTGCAAATGTAAGTAATTCGTAGAATAGTTGAGATATATTTTTATTGGAATAATTGATAGCTTAAATACACATGTAGAGGGCCCTCATAACAAAACAAACACCAGGCTGCAACACCTTGATTTTATACACCTTGCGCTTCTACAACATTATATTCTCAAGAAGCCCTAGGCTTGTATTACGTTTTTAAAAGTTGGCGAACTCTCAGTAATACTCCCTACACCTTTTTTATTTACCTTAAAAACAACATCCTTTTCTGTTGTAAACAATAAAACAGATAAAAAAGAGCTTTTTAAGTGTGATTTTAAAATAACTAATGCATCTTCTAAAGTAAGTTCTTCCTCAATATCTTCAGTTTCCCTTGGTCTAAAACTATATTTAAGCATAACCTTAAAGTCGCTATCAGAATATATTGGCCTAATAAATATATTCTTTAATTCAGGCTTACCTATAGTCTTAGCCATGGTTAATTTTGCAAAAGTACAGTCCGCTATACTTTCTTTTACCTGTTCCCAGAAAACAATAAATTCATCTTGATATGTCATAAATTTAAAAATAAATAATACTACTAACGTTTTAGGATAAACACTTAATTAAACGGGCTAAAAAAAAGATATAAACCCCATACAATTAACGGCTACAATATTAAAAACCCCAAGTTAACAACTCAGGATTTAAATCTCAATTAATAATACAAATAACACTACATTACTCTCGCTCTAACAGCTTTTTAGAAACCTTAAAAGTTGCAGAATACAACAAGCCTTCTTGGCGTTTTTTAAAATCTGAGAATGCTTTAGTATACCATTTAGAATCTGTGGCTTTCTTTTTAAAAGCGTCGTGATTAGCAACATCATATACCTCTGATTCAAACCAAGGCTCAATTTCATAAACTGATATACCAAAATGCTCTACACGCTTTAATACGGTTTCAAAATCTGATGCTGAAAAATAGTGTGTAGATTCACTATCAAATCCATCGTTTACATTTTCTAAATCGTTAAATACATTTTTTTCTAAGAATTCAGTTTGTGTCATATTATATGAGTAATTTTTATGGAACGTATCCTTTTATAATGAAGCACTAAAACATGTTTAGCACAATGAGGCGAAGTTAGCTTATCTATATACAACAGCAATACAGTCGCACTATTTAATTTTTAAAAGCAAAAAAAATCCCAAGCTAAAGACTTAGGATTCTTATAATATCTATGGTTAAAACGATTAATGGCCATCAGGATGCATAAAACGTTGTTTTCCTAACAGCTGTTCTTCCGTTTCTACGTGGTCTTCATCCGGAACACAACAGTCTACTGGACAAACAGCCGCACATTGCGGTTCTTCATGAAAGCCCATACATTCCGTACACTTATCTGGTGCAATGTAATACACTTCGTCACTTATAGGTTCCTGTGTTTCTTCTGCGTCCACTTCTTTACCGTTTGTTAAAACTATCTTACCTTTTAAGCTGGTACCATCGGAATAGCGCCAATCGTCTGCACCTTCATAAATAGCAGTATTTGGACATTCTGGCTCACACGCTCCACAATTTATACATTCATCTGTGATTATTATTGCCATAACATTATTTTAATCTATTATTTTTATAGCTAATTAAGCGATTTTAAGACTGCATCAAAAATTAATTCAACAACAATCTAAAACTTTTATTTAGCTCATTTCTCTTTATTGCGTAAATTTGCAATTGCAAAAATAGAGCCAAAACATCGTATAACCAAACAGTATATGGATTTACAACAAAGAATTAACGCTTTTGTAAAATTAGGCGAATTTATAAATCAATTTCAGCAAAATAAAATCAGCAAAAACGACAAGATTGAAGCTAACGATTTATTCTTTGACGGATTTAAACACCAAATAAAATTGGCTCAAGAACACAACGGCTGGTTTACACAACAAAACATTACATTTACTTTAGAAAACTGGTCTAATGTATTAAGTAACAAAAACATTAACCGCTGGATAGAAAAGTATCAGTTTAATATTAATAATCCCAAAACTGTAGCCATAATTATGGCAGGAAATATTCCATTGGTTGGTTTTCACGATTTTTTATCTGTCTTAATTTCCGGTCATAATGTCTTGGTAAAACAATCCTCTAACGACAAACATTTATTACCATTTTTAGCCAAATATTTAGAAGTCATAGAACCTAATTTTAAAGGTAAAATCAAATTTACTGAAGAAAAACTAGAAAACTTTGATGCCGTTATCGCTACAGGAAGTGATAATACGGCTCGTTATTTTGAATACTATTTTAAAGACAAACCTTCTATAATAAGAAAAAACAGAAATTCGGTTGCTATATTAACAGGTAACGAAACTAATGAAGAACTAGAAGCCTTATCTCATGATATATTTAGATATTATGGTTTAGGCTGCAGAAATGTATCAAAGTTATTTGTACCTAAAGACTATAATTTTGACGCCTTTTTTAATGCTGTTTACAAATGGCATCCTATTATTAACGAATCTAAATACGCAAATAATTACGACTACAACAAGGCTGTCTATTTAATGAGTGAATTTGATATGTTAGAAAATGGTTTCCTAATGATAAAGGAAGACGAAAGCTATGCCTCACCTATAGCAACGCTATTTTATGAGTATTATGATAACAAAACAAATTTAGAGCATAAGTTAAAAACAGATGCAGATAAAATACAATGTATTGTCGCAAATAATTTTTCTACTGATGAAATTATTTTTGGTAAAACTCAAAAGCCACAGCTTTGGGAATATGCAGACAATATAGATACTGTTGAGTTTTTGTTAAAAATGTAGCCTAAAAATTATCAATTTAATAACATAAAATAACCAATTAATTAGCACCTTTGTAGCTGTTTTAACTTCAGGATTAAATTCAGTATACAATGAAAAAACATAATTTTAGTGCAGGACCATGCGTATTACCAAAGTCAGTAATAGAACAAGCAGCAGCAGCTGTTTTAAATTTTGACGACGGTTTATCGCTTTTAGAAATTTCACACCGTAGCAAACCTTTTGTAGATGTTATGGAAAACGCTAGATCCTTAGCATTAGAATTGTTAGGTCTTGAAGGTAAGGGTTATAAAGCTTTATTTCTTCAAGGTGGTGCAAGTACACAATTTTTAATGGTAGCCTTAAATCTTTTAGAAAAAAGAGCTGGTTATTTAAATTCAGGTACTTGGGCAGACAAGTCTATTAAAGAAGCTAAAATCTATGATGATATATATGAAGTAGGCTCTTCAAAAAGTGCCAACTACAACTATATTCCTAAAGGATATGATATTCCAGAGGATTACGATTATTTTCACTGTACCTCTAACAATACCATTTTTGGAACACAGATGAAGAGTTTCCCAAACTCACCTGTTCCTTTAGTATGTGATATGAGTAGTGATATATTTTCACGTCAATTAGATTTTTCAAAATTTGATTTGATTTACGCAGGCGCTCAAAAAAATATGGGACCTGCCGGAACAACTTTAGTTGTAATAAAAGAAGACATCTTAGGAAAAGTATCGCGTAAAATTCCTTCTATGATGGATTACAAAATACATATCAGTAAAGGCAGTATGTTTAATACTCCACCTGTTTTTGCAGTGTATACATCTATGCTAACCTTAGAATGGTTGAAAAACTTAGGAGGTATTAAAGCCATTGAAGAGTTAAATGAAAAGAAAGCACGTTTAATGTATTCTGAAATTGACTTAAACCCACTATTTAAAGGTTACGCTGTAAAAGAAGATCGCTCTATGATGAATGCAACATTCACTTTAGAAAACGAAAATCTTAAGGAAACGTTTGAAGCTATGATTAAAGAAGCTGGTATTAATGGCATTAATGGTCATAGAAGTGTTGGTGGCTACAGAGCTTCAATGTACAACGCTCTATCATTAGATAGTGTGAAGGCTTTAGTTGAAGTCATGAGTGAATTAGAGAGCAAAGCCTAAAGTGAGCTACCATACAAATGGGAATCGCATCACAAAATAATTATAACAAAATTTAATGTTTCCGTTTTACGGAAATGAAAAACAAGTTTTTCAATGAAAGTATTAGCAAACGACGGAGTTTCTCAAAGTGGAATTAACGCTTTAGAAGCAGCTGGTTACGAAGTATTAACAACCACAGTCGCACAAGAACAATTAGAAAACTATATCAATAAAAATAACATTTCTGTTTTATTAGTAAGAAGTGCTACAACAGTAAGAAAAAATATTATTGACAACTGTCCAAGCCTTAAAATTATAGGACGAGGCGGTGTTGGTATGGATAATATCGATGTAGAATACGCACGTAGCAAAGGTTTAAAAGTGATAAATACGCCTGCAGCATCATCACACTCAGTTGCAGAATTGGTATTTGGCCATTTTTATGGTTTAGCACGTTATTTACATAATTCTAATCGCGATATGCCATTAGAAGGTGATGCTAACTTTAAAGGCTTAAAAAAATCTTATGCTAAAGGCACCGAATTAAAAGGTAAAACTTTAGGTGTTTTAGGTTTTGGACGTATAGGACAAGCAACAGCTAAAGTGGCTATTGGTGCCGGAATGAAAGTCGTAGCCTTTGATCCGTTTTTAGAAAAAGCAGACTTACAATTAGATTTCTTTGATGGTCAGAAACTAAATTTTGAAATTACAACCATTTCAAAAGAAGAAGTTTTAAAACAAGCCGATTTTTTAACCTTGCATGTACCAGCACAAAAAGACTACGTAATTGACGAAGCCGAATTTAACCAAATGAAAGACGGTGTAATTATAGCCAATGCAGCACGTGGTGGAGTTGTTAATGAAGTTGCTTTAGTAAAAGCAATAGAAAGCGGTAAAGTTGCTAGAGCAGCTTTAGATGTATACGAAAAAGAACCTAAGCCTGAGGTACAATTATTAATGAATCCTGCATTATCATTGACACCACACACAGGAGCAGCAACCAACGAAGCACAAGACAGAATTGGTACTGAATTAGCAGAACAAATTATAAATATTTTAGGTTAAGCATTTAAATGTGACCAAAGCAAATAAAATGAGTCCTACTAACGTGGGACTTTTTTTTGTACCTTACACAATGCTTAATTTTATTAACCTTAATTATATACAACAAAATGGCAGGAATTTTAGATTTATTAAACAGTGACTTAGGAAAAACCATCATTAGTGGTGTTTCTGGTTCTACAGGAACCGATCAAGATAAAACAAGTAGCGTATTAACAATGGCGTTACCAGTGTTAATGAAAGCAATGGAGCGTAACGCTTCTACTCCAGATGGAGCAGCTGGACTTATGGGAGCATTAAGCAGCAAGCATGATGGTAGCATTTTAGATAACCTCGGAGGTTTGTTTGGTGGTGGTGTTGATGATAATGTAAAAGATGATGGAGCTAAAATCCTTAATCATGTATTAGGAAGTAAGCAGCAAGGTGTAGAACAAGTTATTGGTCAAAAAGCTGGTTTAGATGCAGGATCTGTCGCTAACATCTTAAAAGTAGCAGCTCCAATACTAATGGGTGTTTTAGGAAAACAAGCTAGCCAAAACAATGTAAGCTCACAAAATGATATTAGTGGCCTTTTAGGTGGTTTACTTGGAGGTAACGATACTGCCAATGAACAAAGTTTCTTAGAAAAAATATTAGACGCCGATGGTGACGGTAGTGTTATCGATGATGTCGCTGGCATGGTTTTAGGCGGAGGAAATAAAAGCTCAGGAGGAATTGGCGGTCTTTTAGGCGGTTTATTCGGAAAATAAAATGCCATTCAAAATATTAAAAAGCAGCTCAAACGAGCTGCTTTTTTTTATTCTACAACATTTACCTTTCAGAAAAGATACGTTAACGCACTCAAATGGTCAGTTCACATAATTTAGGTTGTAAAAACAGTAAATATCACCTTGCTTTGTAGTGTTAATTTGAAGTAAAAACATACATACACTAACAATTTTTAATACCTTTAATATTTATGGAACGAGGCCGTTTAATATATTATTATAAAAAATAAAAAAATGAGTAATAGTAAACCTCTCTATCCATCAAAAAAAAACAAAAAAACATGAAAAAGATTATTCCATTTATTATTGTGCTCGTTTTAATTGCTAGTTGCAAATCGTATAACACAAACCAAACCATTAATAATGAGAACAAAAATAGCTTAGTGCAAAGCGATACCGTTTATATAAATAGTGATGAAAACGATTACGAAATTATTATTATAGAGCCAGGATTTAACACATGGTTAGCGAGTACTGCAAGACCTGAAGGTTATTATTCTCAAGAATTTTTAGAATCTAGAAATGCCATATTTGTACAATCATGGAATCAAAGAAATATGCAACCTCAAACTTACGACCCAAACCTTTATGAATTACGTATAGATTATGATACACGTACAGATTATGGATATGAAATAAACTATAAGCTATATAACTACTTTATCTATTTCCAATTAACATACAAGCAAAAACTATCTTCTTTTACACCTAGAATTTAGTATAGAAAACCATCATAATTTACTAATTTTGCAGCACGATATTCGTGCTATGAAAAAATTTAAAAAACATTGGGAAATTCAACACAATTGGCAGTTGTTATTTCCTTTTTTTGGTTTGGTTATTTTAGGGTATTCTGCTTTTAAAATTTCTAATGCCTTTTTAGAAAACTACGGTTTAACGCTGAGTTTGGTCGCTTCTATTTTTGTTTTCTTTCTGTTATTAAAATTAACGTTATTCATGTTTAAAAAATTAGAAAAGAAATGGATTCTCGATTATAAATGGGAAATGATCCGTGTCTTTATGGTATTTGCCTTTACAGGTACATCATCCTTATTTGTTGGAAGACCCATAATAAAGCTTATTGGAATTACTAAAGAAAACTTAAACCCTATTCTCTATTGGTTTTTATTTATTATTATTGGGCTCATTTTCTACCAAATTCTATTAGTAATGTTTGGATGGCTTTTTGGTCAGTTTAAATTTTTCTGGGAATTTGAAAAGAAAATGCTACGAAGGTTCGGATTTAAACGCTTTTTAGATTGAAAACAAAAACAGTAATAACATCACTTTTTAAAACATTAGCAATTGTGCTAATGCTTTCTGTGTTGTTACCTTCTGCTGTAAAATTAACCCATGCTTTTAATCATCATTCACATCAGGTCTGTGATTCAGACAACGCGCTTAAAACTCACTTTCATGAATCTGATTTAGATTGTGATTTTTATAAATTCAAACTCACAAACAACTTATTTCTAGTCTGTAACAACTATGAAATAATTACAAAAATAACAGCGACAGAACAGCTGTCTTCATATTATAATTCTTTAAAAAGTTATCAGCATTCCACACGATTTGTAAGAGGACCTCCTCATGTGAGTTAGAATAAAAATTTTCTAATACTCTCATAAAATCTATTTGAATGAAATCAATAATTATTGGCTTAGTTATAGCTATTTCTGGCTTTAGCTACAGTCAAAACTGCAGCTATATTTTTTTAGGTGAAGTCAAAGATTTTCATGATGGCACACCCATTGAATCTGCTACTATTTACATTAAAGAAAGTGATAAATATATAATTTCAGATTTTGATGGTAAGTTCAGAATTGAAAACCTTTGCTCTGGCACTTTAACATTAACTATTTCTCATATTGGATGCGAAACAAAAACGGTTTCATATACCATTGACAATGATGTTTTTAAAATTATTTCCTTAGAACACCATTTAGAAGAACTAAATGAAGTTGTGGTGAATTCTCATTTAAAAACAGAAGGTACTAGTATAGAGAAAACTATTAATAAAGCAGATTTAGAAAAATACACCGATAAATCCTTAGGTGATGCTCTAAATTCGGTAAGTGGTGTGTCTTCACTAAATACGGGAAATACTATTGTAAAACCCATGATACATGGTTTACACAGCAGCCGTTTATTAATTATTAATAATAATGTACGCATGTTTGACCAAGAATGGGGAGATGAACATGCACCAAACATTGATATTAATTCTAGTAATAAAGTTGAAGTGATTAAAGGGGCTAATACCTTAAAGTATGGAAGTGATGCCATTGGAGGATTAATCCTTGTACAACCTAAAAAATACGTTGCTCAAGACAGTTTATTTGGTAGCACTATGTTATCATTAAATTCAAATGGACGTGGTGGTAATATAAATTCAGAACTGGTTAAAACCTATAAATCTGGATTTTATGGTAGAATTCAAGCAAGCTACAAACAATTCGGAGATTTTAAAGCACCTGACTATTATTTAACCAATAGCGGTTTAAAAAATAGCAATGCCTCTGCAAGAATCGGCTACAGAACTTTTGAAAAAGGTTTTGATGCCTACTATAGTGTTGTGAGTAATGAGTTCGCTATTTTACAAGCATCACACATTGGTAATGTCGGAGATTTGGTTGCTGCAATAAATAGCAGAGAACCACGTGTCATTGAAGATTTCTCATATAATATTGATTACCCGAAACAAAATATTTTGCATCATTTAGCAAAGATTGAAGCCTATAAGCGGTTTAAGAACTTTGGGAAATTATCGGTGCAATATGATATGCAAATTAACAGACGAAAAGAATTCGATTTAAGAAGAGGTAATTTAGCAGACACTCCTGTTATAGATCTTAGATTATTCACAAATTCTTTACAGACTAATTTGAATATAGATGCTATTGATAATCTTAAAATAGATACAGGCTTATTAGTGCGTTATCAGCAAAATGATGCTGTTTCAGGGACTGGAATAAGTCCTTTAATTCCTGATTTTCAAAAGTATGATGCAAGTATTTATATGATTGGAAATTATGACTTAAATGAGTCTTCTGAAATAAGTGCTGGAGCGCGTTACGATTTTACAAGAATTGAAGCTGAAAAGCGGTATAATTTAACAGATTGGAATGACACGTATAATTACGATGAATTATTCCCGCAATTTGAAACTAATAATATAGATAATTCTAAGATTTTAACACGTCCGGAATTTACATTTCATAACATTTCTGCCAATTTGGGATATTCTAAGCAATTTAATAGCGACATATCCTTATTTGTTAATTATGGTTTGGCAACGCGAGTACCTAACCCATCAGAATTGTTTAGCGACGGTTTACATCATAGTGCTGCGAGAATAGAAACTGGTTTATTAACCCTTAATAAAGAAATCGCGAATAAGTTCGTGGCGTCTTTAGAAAGAAACAATCAGAATTTTGGATTTTCAATCAGTCCGTATTTTAAAGCTATTAACGATTATATTCAACTTATTCCTGTTGGTATTACCACAACCATTAGAGGAGCGTTTCCTGTATGGGAATATAATCAGATTAATGCACAAATTTTCGGTGTTGATATTGATGTCAATAAAAAAATCACCGATAAATTTAATTACAAAGGCAGTATAAGTCTTTTAAAAGGTGAAAACCTTAGCCAAGACATACCACTTATACATATGCCTTCAACAAATTTTACGAATAGTATATCCTATTATAATGACGAGTTAAATCAATTATCCATTAATTTAATTCACAAAACTGTATTACAACAAAATAAATTTCCAGATTATAACTTTTATACATTTAACCCAATACTACAAGAAGATGTGTATGTAGACATTAGCTCTACTCCACCTGCGTATTCATTATTTAGTTTTAATAGCTCTGTTAGCTTTAAAGCTTTTAAAACAGGAACATTAAAATTAGAATTAAATGTCGAAAATCTATTTAACACAAAGTACAATGAGTACTTAAATAGACAAAGGTATTTTGCTAATGAATTGGGCAGAAACATTAACTTAAAAATAAAGATCAATTATTAACTCAAAAATTAAAATGATGAAAAATATCAAATCAACAAATACAATTAAATTATTAGCCTTACTTTTTGTTTCAAGTTTAGCATTTGTAGGCTGCTCTAGTGACGACGATGGACACCATGACGATCATGATCATGAAGAAGAACTTATCACTACAGTACGCTATACACTTACTAATGGTACAGATATTGTTACTTTAGAGTTTCAAGATTTAGACGGAGAAGGTGGTGCAGATGGAACTTATGATGTGTCTGGTCCATTAACAGCAAACACAACATATACAGGTGCCATCAAACTATTAAATGAAACCGAAAATCCTGCTGATGATATTACCTTAGAAGTTGAAGACGAAGGCGATGATCATGAGTTCTTTTACACAACTACAATTTCAGACATTACAATTAGTAAAAATGATATAGATGAAGATGGTAATCCTATTGGAATAGCAACAACATTTGTTACTGGCGATGCCGGAACAGGTTCATTGACTATAGAATTAATTCACGAACCAACAAAACCAAACGATGGAACCTCTATAAATGCTGGTGGTAGTACAGATGTAGAAGTAACATTTCCAATACAAGTTCAATAATCTTATTTTGTAATACAGTTAAAGAAAGCACTCATTTTGAGTGCTTTTTTTATGTTTTATTTTCAATTTTCTCTCTTTTAAAAACATAAGTGTAAAACCACATTAATGTAAATGTTGGTATCACATCAAAGCCTGGCAGCGCTTCTTCTACTAAGGTAATAAGTCCTGCTACCTTACCTGCCTTGCCGGCATATAATTTAGTCATTAACCAACCCGAAACTGGAGCCCAAACGATATCTGAAAATTCTCCGACACCTGGAATTATAAATGAGACCAAACCTAAACCATCAAGGAGAATGCCTATTATTAATTTTTTGTATTTATTCATATATTCTATTAGTTACTAGTTAATTTAAAGCAATAATTATTCCAAATAATATATGAATATCATTTTCTAATACTAAACGGTAAGTGGCTTACGCACTTTATATTTAACGTTTAATTAAGAGCTTTGCTTAATTTGAGAACTTAGCTTTGTGGCGATACAGATGTAATAACCGCTAAATAATGACATCTGTATTCTAAACGACTAAACCAATTATGACCGCTCGCTCTTTAACGCTTTTGCTTACATTTTTATGTTATGTACAAATCAGTATAGCTCAAGATAAAAAAGTATTACATATTCAACGTACAGCAATAGCACCAAAAATAGACGGCATTTTAGACGATACTATTTGGAAAAATACTGAAACGGCTACTGGTTTTATTTCTAACAGACCCGAAATTGGTAAAAAAGCTCCACATAACGAACGTACAGAAGTAAAGATGACGTTTGATGATAAAGCCATCTATGTTGCAGCTTACCTATATGATGATCCTACTAAAATAATGAATCAACTCACTAGTAGAGATAATTTTGGACAAACCGACTACTTTATACTTGTTCTAAACCCCAATAACGATGCTCAAAATGATACTTCCTTTTATGTTTTTAGTTCTGGCCAGCAAGCAGATGCTATAGTTAATCCAACTATTGGAGAGGATTTTGGTTGGAATGGTGTTTGGAATAGTGCTGTTAAAATGATGGACGACGGTTGGGTTGTAGAAATGAAAATCCCATATAGAACATTACGTTTTGCAGATCAAGAAGAACCGACTTGGGGAGTTCAATTTCATAGAGAATTTAGACGATCTAGATCGCGATTTACTTGGAATCCCATTGATCCCACCCAAGGTAATTCAGGATTATATCATGGTGAAATAAAAGGCCTTAAAGCTATAGAACCACCTGTTAGGTTAAACCTCTACCCTTTTACTACAGGTATCGTTAATAGTTTTGATGGAGAAACTAATACCGACTTAAAATTTGGAATGGATGTTAAATACGGACTCACAGATAATTTTACCTTAGACGCAACATTGGTCCCCGATTTTAGCCAAGCAGGATTTGATAATGTCGTTTTAAACCTTGGTCCTTTTGAACAAACCTTCTCTGAACAACGTCAATTTTTTACAGAAGGTGTCGATTTATTTTCTAAAGGAGGTTTATTCTTTTCTAGACGTATTGGAAATAAACCAAGCGGTAAAATTGTTCTTAACGAAAATGAAGAAGCTAACACACCAAATGACGTTAAAGTTTTAAATGCCGTAAAAGTGTCTGGTAGAACAAAAAATGGTCTTGGTATAGGCTTTTTTAATGCTATTACAGAAAAAACCACAGCTACCATAAAAAATACACTAACTAACGAAAAACGCAAAACCGTAGTTGAACCGTTTGCTAATTACAATATTTTAGTTGTAGACCAACAATTTAACGGCAACTCTTCTGTTAGTTTAATTAATACTAATGTACTTAGAGAAGGTCATTTTAGAGATGCTAATGCAACAGCTTTAGTTGCTAACCTAATTAATAAACGCAATACCTATAGTGTAGCGTCCGATTTACGAATGAGCAATGTAAACTACCAAAACTCTAGTAACGAAACAGGCTTTAGTAGTTATTTAAAACTGGCTAAAATTCATGGTAATTTACGCTATAGTGTAGAACACAGTTTTGCAGACACTAAATTTAATATTAACGACCTTGGACTTCTATTAAGAAATAATTACAACACATTTAGTTCTGATATATCGTACCAAACCTTTGAGCCTAGCGGAAGTTTAAATAATTATAGCATCAATGCCTTTTTTAATTATAATAAATTAGTAGATCCTAATGTATATGCGCAGTCTAATTTTGGCATCACATATCAAGCTACAACAAATAAATTAGATGGTTTTGGTTTTAGATTAAACATAGAACCAGGCAGACAGAACGATTACTTTGAATCTAGAGATGGCAGACCATTTATCTATGAAAATTTTGTAAGCACTGGCGGATGGATTTCATCAAATTACAACCGAAGATTTGCCCTAGATTTAAGCGCCAACATTGGTACTTTATTTGAAAATGGCAGAGACTTATTTACTTATGATTTTGATTTTAAACCACGCCTTAGAGTTAACAATAAACTCTTACTTATTTACGAACTGAGTTACGACTTTGCTAACGGTGATCGTGGTTATGCAACAGAAGCAGATGAACAAACTATTTTTGGAGAACGAAACAGGCAAATTGTAACCAATAGTATTTCTGCTAACTACGCCTTCAATCCTTTTAACTCTTTAGTACTTAGCTTTAGACATTATTGGGATACTGTAAATTACGACAACGATTTATTTACCCTTTTAGATACTGGTCATTTAACAACTGCTTCTGGTTATACATTAGGTAATATTGAAGAATCTCCAAATATTAATTTTAGTACTTGGAACATCGATTTAAATTACTCTTGGCAATTTGCACCTGGAAGTTTTTTAACCGCTTTATACAGAAACCAATTGTTTAACGCTAATTCTATTGCCCAAAATAATTATTCTGAAAGCTTAAACAATCTTTTTGAACAACCTATACAACACACGTTTTCATTACGTCTTCAATATTTTATTGATTTTAATGGCATTAAATCTGTATTTAATAAAAACAAATCTGCATCTTAATTTTGTGGATTAATGCATTAAGTATTATTTTCACCTCTTATGAGCAATATCGTAATTTCAGCAAAACAAATTAAGAAAGCCTATAAAGATCTTCAGGTCTTAAAAGGTGTTGACCTAACCATTTTAGAAAGCGAAATCATATCCATAGTTGGAGCTTCTGGCGCTGGTAAAACAACCTTACTTCAAATTTTAGGTACTTTAGATAAACCAGATTATACATCTGAAACGGAACTCATTATTAACAACCAATCTATAAAGTCTTTAAACGATAAAGCTTTAGCTAAATTTAGAAATAAGAATATTGGTTTTATATTTCAGTTTCATCAATTATTACCTGAGTTTTCGGCTTTAGAAAATGTATGTATTCCTGCTTTTATTAATAACACACCTAAAGCTGAAGCAGAAAATCGTGCAAAAGAATTATTAGACTATTTAGGACTTAGCGAACGCATTCATCACAAACCCAATAGCATGTCTGGTGGCGAACAACAACGTGTAGCTGTTGCTAGAGCTTTAATTAACAGACCAAATATTATTTTTGCTGATGAACCTTCAGGAAATTTAGATAGCGAATCTGCAGACCAACTTCATAACTTGTTTTTTAAACTTAGAGATGAATTTAATCAGACGTTTGTTATTGTTACGCATAACCAAGAATTAGCAGAAATGGCAGACCGAAAGCTAACTATGGTTGATGGGAAAATTGTTAATGAATAATAAAAACACTAGCTCTTTTTTAACATTCTTAAAGTAAAACCTCCTAACAACAACATCACAACACCTATAATTCCCCAAAGCCAATAACTATTTTCAAATAATGGCTTTACTTTTTCTTGTTTAGGTTTTACAATTAATTCCTCTGCTCCTATTGTTAACGTTTTTAAATCTTTTGGTACTTTGGTTTCAAACCTATTAATATCATAGACTGGCTGGCTAGCAGAAGGATTTCCATAAACCAACATATAATCTGCAGGCTCTGTAAATCTTCCTATCATTTGAAATTCATAACCTTTTACAGAAACACCAGCAATTGATAGTGGTTGATTATTATCATTATAAATGGTTACTCTTAAATGCTTAGCAATTATATTAGGAAGTTTAAACAGATTAGCCTCTAAAGAGTTTAATGTACCACTAGCTACTGTTTTATAATCATATTTCCACCCTTTTTCAATTTTTACACTGTCTCTTCTATATTCAATTTTTACAGGTCTGTAATAATCAAATGTATTGCTAACATCAATGTTTAATTGACTTAATGCAACAGGTTGCTTTAGTTCTAAATTTACAATAGTTGCTTTCTGCTCTTTATCATCTATTGTTTCTAACTTTTTTATGCTATAATTAATAGAAGTACCTTCAGTAGTTTCGTATTTAGAAAGTTGTGCAGAATTTAATTGTGGCTGCTCATCATGCTTTACAATAAGTCTATAAAAACGAAATTTAGAATTTGGAAATTCTAGCTTTGTAAATTTAAAGTTTGTCGATTTATTTTTAATAGACATAATTCTATAATCTTCTAGTATAGTAAACCATTCTTGCTGATTTTGACTGCCTTGCAACTCTACTTTCCAATCAAAATTATGCTCATTAAAATCTAAACTAATTTGATTGATGACCACTTCTGAATGCAACTGAAATGTAAAATAATAGCCTTTATCGCCTTTGGTTTTATTAATAATATCAAAAGAACTGGATCTATGCGTTATTCTCTCTGACAATACTTTAAGATAATAAGGAGCTTCAATAGTGTCATTTTTAGTAACTCCATAAATTCTAAGATCTGAAAAATCTGATTTCAAACTTCCAAAAACAGCTTCTGGTATAATTAATTGATGCCATTCGTTAGTAACCTCATTAAGAGCTCGTTTATAATTATACGTTTCCATTTGAGCCGAACAAAAAGTTGTAAATCCAATAAATAACCCTATAAATAACTTATTCGTTAACGTCATCTGTAATCTGGTTTTTGTATTTGTTATATAAAAATGAAATAATTAAAAGTAGTACACCTAGCGACACAAATACTATAGTTTTTGAAATGGTATTAAGATGTACAATATCGTAAAAGAAGAGTTTTATTAAAGTAATTCCAAAGAAAGCCATACCTCCAATTCGCAAATAAATTTTATTTTTCCAAATTCCAAAAGCAATTAATAAAAACGAATAGACTCCCCAAAGTATACTCAAGCCTAGTTTATATGATTGAGTAGATTCAAACATATTCATCCAATGAATAAGCTCACTACTTAACACCCAAATAAGAGACACATGAAGTATAATATCGTATGCCATTTTATAGCCTTTGGTTATACCCTCACGCTTTATAAACCTATAACATGTATATAATGCTAAGGCCAAGAATATAAACGACACATATCTAATCCATAAATAAAAACTGTTTTGCGCAAAATATTCTGAAGGATTTAAATAACTTTCTCTTAAGTCACTTAATGCTAATAAACCTTGTGTTAAGAAAACAAATATACTCACCACTGTTAAGCCTAAAATGATTTTCTCTAATATTTTATTTTTTATAAGCTTAAAATTAATAAAAGCTAACAACGCTACAAATACTAAAGAATAATTGAGAATCCAGATGGTCTTAAAATCTCTTAAATCATAATTAAAGATGGGCTCTTTATAATTACCCTCAGTAGCAATCAATAAATCTGTAGTATGATATAATTGATCCCAATACATTTCAATTTCTAACCTAAAGGCATAATAAGCACTAAACACCAATATTGAAGGAATCACATAAGACAACAAACGGTACCAAATTGAAGTTGGTTTTAATGCAGAAGTATATTCCTTATTTATAGATAACCAAACAATAACTCCAAATGCTGAAACAAATAGCAACGATGTTAAAAAATGAATATTAAAAATTGAGGTCACTTTATTTTCTATGTCAATTCCATAAAATGAATCATACGCATAAGACCAATCTTGTAGAATACTTAAAAATGCTAGAAACATTAATGGATACGATAATTTTTCGTAAACCTTAATACCTTTTGTTCTTCCTAACCAAAATAGTAAGGCTGCTTCACTTACCCATAAAAGTGTTACCCAATTGCCATTTAACTGAACCGGAATTGTAATTGTAATAAATACTAAAACCATTGCAGAAGCTAAATAAAACAAGTTTTTATCTCCCAGTTTTTTCTTGTAAAATATGACACTAACAATAAAATGAATAACAGCATTACCAAGTGTAAACACCCCTAAAAGTTGTGAGCCAATGCTATTACGTTCTAGAATAGCATAGCCAAATCCAAAAAACAAAAAGGAATTAAACAGTAACAATACAACATCACTCTTTTTAAAGACCTCTCTTTTAAACATCTTATAGGCTAAAAATGTGATGTAGAAAATAACAAAAAATAAGCTCAGAAAAACTAAAGCTAAACTAAACTGTTCGTCTTCGTAATATTCAAAAAAGAACCAAGTCCCGAAAATTAGCCATGTAAATATAAAGGCTGAATAGTATAATGATTTCCAATATTTCTTAAATGAAAGCACTAATATGCCAATATTAATTATAGCCATATAACTAAACAGAATTTCAACTTGCCCAGAACCATCACTCAATAAAAATGGAACTGCATATGCACCAACTAAACCAATATGTGCAATCACTTGTTTATTGTAACTTGTAGCTGCAACAACTGTAAATGCGGTAAAAACCACCATGAGCGCAAACGTAAATAGTTGCGGAATAAGATCATAAAAGCTATAAGCAAAAAAGGTGATAAAATACAAAATAACGATAGAACCACTTACCAAAACTGCGCTGTAAGATTCGTATTTCTTTTTAAGTTTTATTCCAAAAGCAAGTAAACCAATAGCTGTTAGGTAACCTAAAACAATTCGTGTTAGCGGACTTATTAAATCATTTTCAATGGAGTATTTTGCACCAATAGCAACACCAATAATTGTGATAATAATTCCTATTTTATTCAGAATGTTTTCACCTATAAACTTTTCTAAACTCGATTTTGATTTTGGTGTATCATAAGAAACTTTTGGTGCTTCTTGTTCAATAAATTCTGTTGTATGTTTTGTTTCTAAAACAGAATCTGATTCTAACACCAAAGGCTTATCAACCTCATTATCAACATCAATATCAAGTTTAATATCAGGTTCTAATTCTACCGCTTTCTCAACTTCAATTTGTTTTTCTGTAGTTGCATCAGATTTTAAGCGATACAATTCTTCTTTAAGACTATTAATCTCGGAAGAAAACTCAGCTTGCTTTTTAAAAAGCAATTCTAATTTTTCAATTAGCTTATTAATAAGGTCCTGATTTGTTGCCATATACTATTGATTTGAATATCTTCTCAAGTAAAAAAGACTAGGCTAAAATAGTTTTAAAAAACTGAACGGTCAACTTTGTGCATTGAAGTTCTGTTTTTACCATATTATATAGTTGTCATATATTACTTGTGCTTCATCCATAAAACCTACTCCTTTTCTTTTTAAAGATATTGAACGTAGCTAGACTAAAATCAACATTTATTTCCCCTTCTTACACAACACTCATTAAATTGAAAACAATGGAGAGTTATATTTTTAATGATGATTTAGGATATCATAAGACCATTAAAATAGAATTGATAAAATGTTTTATAAGCAAAAAACTTATTAACTATTTAAATAAAAAGCTGTTCAAATAAAACCATACATTATATCCTATAAAACTCACAAAACCTTTAATTTTGTAATGCAATAAATACAATACACATGAATTACAGAATAGAAAAAGACACCATGGGCGAGGTAAAAGTGCCTGCAGACAAACTTTGGGGAGCACAAACAGAACGTTCTCGCAACAACTTTAAAATTGGAGCATCTGCATCTATGCCTTTAGAAATAGTACATGGCTTTGCTTATTTAAAAAAAGCAGCGGCATATACAAACTGTGAGCTAGAAGTATTATCTAAAGAAAAGCGTGATTTAATTGCTCAAGTTTGTGATGAAATTTTAGACAACAAGCACAACGATCAGTTTCCTTTAGTTATTTGGCAAACAGGTTCTGGTACACAAAGCAACATGAATGTTAATGAAGTTATTGCTAACAGAGCACATCAAATTGTTGGAAAAGTTATTGGTGAAGGCGAGAAAACAATTCAGCCTAACGATGATGTAAACAAATCGCAATCCTCTAACGATACCTTTCCAACAGGAATGCATATTGCCGCCTACAAGAAAGTGGTAGAAACTACAATTCCAGGAGTGATTCAATTACGTAATACACTACATAAAAAAGCTCAAGAATTTAAAACGGTTGTAAAGATTGGTCGTACACACCTAATGGATGCAACACCTTTAACTTTAGGACAAGAGTTTTCTGGTTATGTATCGCAATTAGACCATGGTCTTAAAGCTTTGGAAGCTACTTTGGCACACCTTAGCGAATTAGCATTAGGCGGTACAGCAGTAGGAACAGGACTAAACACACCAGAAGGATACGATGTTTTAGTTGCTAAATACATTGCCGAATTTACAGGTTTACCTTTTGTAACAGCAGACAATAAATTTGAGGCTTTAGCGGCACATGATGCCATTGTAGAAACTCATGGAGCGTTAAAATTACTAGCCGTTTCATTAAATAAAATAGCCAATGATATTAGAATGATGGCTTCTGGTCCTCGTTCTGGAATTGGTGAAATTATAATTCCGGCAAACGAACCAGGAAGTTCTATTATGCCAGGAAAAGTAAACCCAACACAATGCGAAGCCTTAACAATGGTTTGTGCCCAAGTTATGGGTAACGATGTTGCTATTTCTGTTGGTGGTACACAAGGACATTATGAACTAAATGTGTTTAAACCAATGATGGCTGCAAATATTTTACAATCTGCACAATTAATTGGAGATGCTTGTGTGAGTTTTGAGGAGCACTGTGCTAGCGGCATTCAACCCAACCACCAAGTCATTAAAGAATTATTAAACAACTCCTTAATGCTAGTTACGGCTTTAAATACAAAAATTGGCTATTACAAAGCTGCTGAAATTGCAAATACAGCACATAAAAACGGAACTACATTAAAAGAGGAAGCTGTAAATTTAGGTTACGTTTCTGCCGAAGATTATGACGAATGGGTAAAACCAGAAAATATGGTAGGAAGCCTAAAATAACGTTAAAGTGTAAATTATTATCGACAAAATACATCTGCTGCGAAATAATTTATATATTAGCACAAACTAAAATTATTATGAAAACAAAACTACTAGGCTTACTATCAGCATTTTGTATTACTATAACCGCAAATGCTCAAACTGATTGGGCACCAAAAACAACAATTGATAATGCTACTGGAGACACTCCTTACGCCATTGACTCAGGTCTAATGGATAATGATGGTAACATCGATATTTTAATAGGTACAGAAGCCGATAACATAATAGTATGGTATAAAGGTAACGGTGACGGTACGTTTTCAAAACAAGCTGAAATTACCAACACACTAGTAAATCTTGGAAGTATTAAATTAGCTGACCTAAACAATGACACTCATATGGATATTTTGGCTGCTGGGTATGGAAACTATACAGGTTCTATAGGCTCTGATTCAAAAATTGTTTGGTTTCAAGGAGATGGTACTGGATCTTTTGGTGCAGAGCAACTGATAACCGATGCTTATGATGGCATGAGTGGTATCTTTGTTGGTAATATTGATGCAGGAACAACTCCTGATATTGCTCTAACGTCTAATGCTGATAACCAAGTCGTATGGCTTTCTAATGATGGATCTGGCAACTTTACAGTTGGTGGCACAATAGATAACACATTGTCGGGACCTGGAGTTGTTAATATGAAAGATATTGATAACGATGGAGATTTAGATGCTTTAATAGGAACAACAAATTACGCTGGAGATGTTTTAGAAATTTTTAGAAACGACTTAATTCCAGGAGGTGCAGTTGCATTTACAAAAGATGCCACATCTGTTGCTACTGGAAAAGCAGGCCTTTTTTATGTCTCTTTTGAAGATTTAGACGGAGATGCAAACTTAGATATCTTAGCTACTGAGATTTCTTATGGAAGTGGCCCTACTGGTCATTTATACTGGTACGAAGATAATGGTGCTGGTTTTACTGAAACAACATTTACGACCTCTACAAACAACCCTTCAATGGCTCAAGCTAAAGATTTAGATAATGACGGATTAGTTGATATTATATTAAGTAGTGGTGCGCTAGGAGATGTTATTGATTTGGTGTGGTTTAAAAATAATGGTGATGGCACTTTTGGTCCTGAACAAATTATAAACGATACACAATCTCAAGTTTATGTATTTACTGTTGCAGATTTTGATGGTGATTTGGATTTAGACATTGCAAGTAATGCTTATGGTGCAGACAATCTAAATTATATTGAAAACCTTTATGAAACATTAAGTATTGCAGATTTTGATGCAACTTCAATAAAGATTTTTCCTAATCCTACAAAGGATGTTTTAACCTTTGAAGGTATTAATGAAACTATTAAAATTTCAGTTTTTGATGTTTTAGGAAAGCAAGTATTAGAACAAACATTAAATTATGGAGAAACACTTAACGTATCTCAATTAGTGAGTGGTCTATACACCATTAAGTTTAATAATAAATTTGCTTCAAAATTCATAAAGGAATAAAAAATCATCTTTGTAAAATCTAAAAACGCTAGTAAATTACGACTAGCGTTTTTTTTTGTTCAAAAAAATAGCAATCTTTACAAAAATACCAATCCATATGTCTATCCTAATTATCAACATTAAACAATTATTACAAGTTCACGACTCTAACGTTACTATTGTAAAAGGTGATGCTATGAAAAATTTACCTATTATAGAAAATGCGTATGTCTATATAAACCACGATACTATTATTGAATATGGTAAAATGGAAGACTACAGGCCTATTGAAGCAGATACTGTTATAGATGCCACAGGAAAAATTGTGCTACCATCTTGGTGCGATTCTCATACCCATGTTGTCTACGCAGGTGATAGAACGTCTGAATTTGTAGATAGAATTAACGGATTGTCTTATGCTGAAATAGCTAACAAAGGTGGAGGAATTCTAAATTCTGCAAAGAAACTTCAAGACACTTCTGAAGACGATTTATTTGAACAATCAATAAAGCGATTAAATGAACTTATAGCCATGGGTTCTGGTGCTGTAGAAATTAAAACAGGCTATGGTTTAACCACTGAAGCTGAACTGAAAATGCTACGTGTTATTAAACGAATTAAACAAGAAAGCTTAGCCAAAATTATACCTACACTATTAGCTGCACATGCTATTCCTGAAGAATTCAAATCTAAAAAACAAGACTATATTAAATACATCACAGAAGAGTTAATCCCACAAGCTGCTAAACTAAATATTACACATTATGTCGATGTATTTTGTGAAGAAGGTTATTTTGACATTAAAGACACTGAAGCTATTTTAGAAGCTGGAAAAAAACACAATTTAAGACCAAAAATACACGTCAATCAATTTAATATTTTAGGCGGCATAGCACTTGGAGTTAAACATAATGCACTTTCTGTAGATCATTTAGAAGAATTAAACGATGACGATATTGAAGCTTTAAAAGGAAGTGATACCATTTCAGTTGCTTTACCTGGTTGCTCCTACTTTATAAGCATTCCTTATACACCAGCTAGAAAAATTATTGACGCAGGTTTACCATTAGCCATTGCTACAGATTACAATCCTGGCACGGCTCCTAGTGGAAACATGAACTTTGTTGTTAGTGCTGCTTGTGTAAAACTAAAGCTAACTCCTGAAGAAGCAATAAATGCAGCAACTATAAATGGTGCTTATGCTATGGGAATTAGTAATATGTACGGCAGTATCACAAGAGGAAAAAAGGCAAATCTTATTATTACAAAACCTATGAATCATTATAGCGAAATACCTTATGCTTTCGCGCACAATCCTATAGAACAGGTCATCATAAACGGTCAATTGTTGTAACAAAAAAAATCCAAAAGCGTACTTTTGGATTTTCTTACTATTAATTAATCAATATTCATCTCTTACTTCATTGTAAACTCTGAAGAGGAAATTAATTCTTTATCGTTAAATACATTAATCTTATAACGTCCTTTTTCAAACTTGGAGTCTTCTAATTCATTGATGTATTCACAAATATTTAAATTTCTATTCTCGTAGTTAAATCTACTAATTAAGCTGTAGTTTAACACTTGATCTTCAAACTCAATTTGGTCGTTAGAACCTAATACATTATTTTTTGGATCAATTACTTGTATATACAATTCCTTGTCTCCAGCCTCAGCTAAGGTGTTTTTAGCGACTGTAAAACATACTTTAAGTTTATCACTTCTACTCGCTCGTTCAGTTGGAATTTGCTTTCCGCTTCTTCTTTCTATCACTCCCAATCCTACTAGACCTACTGTTTGCAATGCTGCAGCATCTCTAACAACTGTAGCTAATTCTGTGTTTTGTACCAAAAGAGAATCTGTAAACATCGTACGTTCGGCTAATTGAACATTTGTACTATCTAACGATGTTGCTAAATACTCATTTTCAACTTTTAAACGGTCATTTTCAGTTAACAAAATATCCATTTCCTCCTGTAAGGCTAGATATTTCTTTTTGTACCTCCATAAGCTACCAACACTATTTTGAGAAATTTTTAAAGAATCCATTAAACCTTGAATACGCTCTCTAGCAGCAATGATTTCTTCATTTTTTATTTCACTTTCAGCAATCGCTTCATCATAATCTTTAGCCATATTACTAAGATCATTCATTACTTGTTGCTTTTCGCTAACTAATAATTTTTCGTTCTCTTGCTTTTCATTGTAAAGCTTAGATGTATAAAATGCAGTACCTAAGAATAATACCGCAAGTATAACTAAGCCAACTTTTAATCCTGTGTTTGATTTTTGTGCACCTTCCATAAACTGTTTGGTTTTAAGTATTGTTAAATCTAATTTTTTTTAATTGTTAATTTGAGATCAAAGTAATTAAATAAATCTGTACTTTTATTCTAATATATTAATTTTTACCCAAATGGAACATCTTACCCTATTTACAGAAAAAGAACAACAACTGTTTTTAAAGAAACGTACAGGTGAAACAAAATTTGGAGAACATGTTCAGTTAACTACTAACCTCACTAACATATACGATGATATTGTTAATTTAGATGTTGACTTTGTTTTATTTGGAATAAAAGAAGATATAGGCGTTTACGGAAACCTCGGACAAACAGGTACTTATAAGGCTTGGGAAGCCACTCTAAAAGTTTTGTTAAATGTCCAGAGTAATAGTTTTACACAAGCAAAACGTGTTTTAATATTAGGACATTTAGAGTATTCTGACAAACGTGAAGAACTACTAACATTAAATACCTCTAAAAAGAAAAATCTAAATAAAATCCGAAAATACACAGAAACCATTGATAAAGATGTGACCCATATCGTTTCTTCAATTATTAAAGCTGGGAAAATTCCGATAATAATAGGTGGAGGTCACAACAATGCTTATGGAAATATAAAAGGTTCTGCTTTAGCAAATAACGAAAGAGTCAATGTGATTAATTTTGATGCACATTCCGATTTTAGAGCAGAAGAAGGGAGACATAGTGGTAACGGTTTTAGCTATGCTTATGCTGAAGGATTCTTAAAAAATTATTTTGTATTTGGTCTTCACGAAAACTATACTTCTGATACCTTACTCAAAACCATGAAGAAAGTAAAATCTATTAAATATAATACTTACGAAGCTATTGAAGTTAGAAAAGATCTCGATTTTAATTCAGAAATGAAAAATGCATTAACTCATGTTTCTGAAAAACCTTTTGGTATTGAAATAGATTGTGATGCCATAAAAAACATACCTAGTAGTGCTATGACTCCCAGCGGATTTAGTGTAAAAAAAGCAAGACGATTTGTTAATTACTTTGGTAAGCATGAAAATGCTACATATTTACATATCTGTGAAGCGGCACCTACTCAAAAAACAGAAACTAAAGTTGGCAAATTAATAACTTACCTAATTACAGATTTTATTAGAGCTCATGGAAATTAAAATTATAGATTTTCATGCCAAGTATACCCAAAACTTCTACGATTTAAATATTGAATGGTTAAAAGCCTTCTTTTATGTTGAAGCTTATGATGAGGACGTTTTAAGTCAACCAAAAAAACACATCATTAGTAAAGGTGGTTTTATTTTCTTCGCTATAAAAAATGACAACGTTGTTGGAACTGTTGCTTTAATGCCAACTGAGGAAACAGGCCTTTTAGAATTAACTAAAATGGCTATATGTCCAGAACAACGCGGTAAAAAAATTGGGCAACGTCTATTACAGCACTGTATTGATTTTGGAAAAGCACAACATCTAAACGGGCTACTACTCTACTCTAGCAAAAAATTAGAAAACGCTATTTATTTATATCGAAAATATGGATTTGAAGAATTACAATTAGAACGTAATTCGCCTTATGTTCGTTCCGATATTAAGATGTTATTAAAGTTATAAGACTATTAATTCCCAACCGCCTTTAAAGAATCGATTTGACGCTGTAATCTATCAATAGCATCTGTATTATCTTCTACTTTTGGAATACGCATTAAAGAATCCATTTCGCGTTCCATAATATCTTCATCTTTTGGCTGTTCGTTGTAATAATAGCCAATACCTTCACTGGCTCTCCAAGCTTCATTTAACTGATTATACACTTCCTCATCCCAAGTACTTGGATGTTTTACATCTATCCAAATCACATCTCTGTATTCGCTATCAATTAAAACCAAATCTGGTGTAGCAGAACCATCAAATTGCTGAGCATCTGAAGAACTAATAGAAGATATAGTTCCTAAGAAAAACATACGCTTTCTACCTGCAATATCTTTAATATAAGGTCTAAACTCTACTGGTGTACTCGCATTCCAATCGTATTCTTTTCGAGATTCTTTTACTTTTAAAGGCATTGCAGAAACACCTGCATAACCTTGTTTTTTGGTTGCATGATCATAGTAATACATTTTATCCGTTCCATCTGCTGGAATAAAAACGCTATAACTTAAACTGGTACGTTCATTTCCTACTGGTTCTAATCCAAACCAATGGTATAAGCCACTGTATGCATCAGAGTTTGAGCCTGCAAAATCAAAATCAGTAACATAAGGTTGTTGGTTTTGGTCTTTTGGCATTATTGGAATTTTTACAGCCGTTTCCATATTCCAAGGTAATGGATCACTAAAACCACCTAAAAACTTTAACGATTCTGCTTGCAACTGTGATACCTTTTCTGCTAAGGTGTTTTGTTTATTTAAAAACGGATAATTTTTAATATTATCTGGACTCACAAATGTGCCTTTTCCAATGGTAATACGCTCTATATAATCATTAATATCGTGCTCACCACTATCTATAATCATCACACCACCAAAACTGGGATATGGAAAAAAGAAACCTTTCCATTTTATTAAACTCACCACTTCTACCCAATTACCATCATCATTTTTCATGTAAAACGTATCACTTGGTTCATAATTAAATAACATCCAAGGATTAAAACGTTGCACAACAGCATTGTATGTGTTACGACTAAATTTTAAAGATTCTCCAATTGAAAACGTTACCGAAATACGATTTTCGTTAGAAAAACGAGGAAATGGAGTTGTACTACTCACAGCAAACACTTCTTCTGTGTTATCACTTATTTGCTGCATTACATACTTCTCACTTGGCTGAATAGCCATAGTCCATTTATTTTGATCATCTACTCTAACCAAATGCGGTAAAGACACATCTTTAGTTTCTCCAACACTTTCGTTGGCCATAGAAAAGATGTTTCTTAAGGGTTGGATACGTTCGTTTTGTGTTAATGGTAGTTCGTTAATTTCTACTTTATTAAGATCATTAAACACATTATAGGTTTTCATGTAGTCGTACATTTTATAATGCCAACCAACACCATATAGCAATCCAAAAAAGACAATTAGTAATGCTAAAATTCCTAAACGACTACCAACATGAGCAGAGTTTCTAAATTTACGCAAACCAAAATATAAAACTAAGCCACTAACTAATATGACGAAAATATACTTTCGTAGAAATAGCAAAACAGGTTGGTAATCGTCTCTAAAAAAGAACAATAAAATTAATAATAGCAACACTACGAAAATGGTGATTCGTTTTTGTTTACCTCCTTTATTCCAGTATGATTTTATCATAGTATCAATTTCTCATTGCGAAGCTGACTATTTTTTCAACTCTAGCAATCGGTTTGTTTTATAATTATTAAGTCATGTTATGTAAAGCACTTAAACTTCATAACGTATTTCAACTACATTAGACCCTTATCTTTCAATCGGTCACGTGCACTTGTTTTTTCAACTTCAGGTTTAGATTTAATTTCTTGTTTCACTTCTGTTTCAACCTTAGCATCTTTTGATTCTAAATCATGAATAAAATCTTTTCCTTTTTCAACAGTATCCTTAACAGCATCTAAAAGCGAATCACTTTTTTCGTCAATAACCTCAGATGATTTAAATACAAAATTTGCCAAATACGTCCCTAATAAGGTACCAAAAATACTAGATGCGAATAATGATATGGTTGCTAAATCAATAGGAATTACAAATCTAACGACAACAATTCCAACTAAAAAAAGCACTCCAATATAAACCAAACGCATTAAAAAAGACTGCTGATATAGAAACCCTTTTGTACTACTTTTAGGCATCTGTAGCTCTTTAGAGTAAAATATCTTATTAAAAAAACGATATACTTTGTTACTTTTAGATTCGCGCCAATACAATACAATTCCAAACAGTATGGCTGCAATAAAAACTATTATTTCGAGTGACATCATAATCTATGTTTTGGTTTCTTATAAAATTAGTCTAATTATATTAAATATTGTTACGAATACGCTCAATTACCCAATCCTTAAAAGAATCGTCCCAAGTGTCGTAATTTTTATAAAACTGTTCTTTATCATACCAATACAAGAATAACACATCCATTGGCGCAATATTAATTAACAATTTATGTATTAAATCACGATGCTCAGACGACAATGACGAATGTGGCTGATGCAACGCAAAATATAAATCTTGATCTACGATATCTTCAATTTTATAAGCATTACTGCGTTCTAATTTTTCAAGATACAGTTCAACGCTCATTACTTGCTTCCTCGCATTGATATCAATTTTATTCAAATAACTTTTGAATAACACTTTATCATTCAAAATAGCTGCAATTGGGTGTTCTGTATCTTTTAAAAATTGTGCTAATTCGTATTTCTTAATTCGGTCGTAATTTGGTGTTTTTACAATGTGTTCTAAATCACATTCTATAATGATATGATCCTTTAATTTAGCAACTAATTCCGGTTGTGAGATATGATAAATTAGCACATCGTGAATGGTATCTTTTATGGCTTCTTTATAAAATTCTTTGCTTTCAAAAACAACAATTGGTTTTATAAAATCTCGAAGCAAATACACACCATCAAAAGCTCTTGTATAAAATGAGCCTGTTGTATATTGTAATGGTCCTAAGCTTAAATCTCTGCCTCTTAAATCGCCATAAGTTGTAGCAGAATTTAATAATAGCTGGTGAATATCTTCATCTATAAAATTATTACCTAGCCTAAACCTATCTACTAATCTTAATTGCTCCTTTTGCTTTTCTTCGAGATGATCAATTAAGCGGAAAGTAATATTGACTTTGTCAT
Organism: Winogradskyella sp. ECml5-4; assembly: GCF_036903175.1. Taxonomy (NCBI): domain Bacteria; kingdom Pseudomonadati; phylum Bacteroidota; class Flavobacteriia; order Flavobacteriales; family Flavobacteriaceae; genus Winogradskyella; species Winogradskyella sp. ECml5-4. Next base: position 263,952 of record NZ_JAYJLF010000008.1, read on the forward strand.
ACTTTAAGACATCTAAAGGTTCATAAAACACATCGATGTCTTGATCAAAATCAATACAGATAGCAGAATCTCTAGTAATATCATTGATTTTCTGGCCATGTGTTCTAAACACATGTTGCATCATATCTTTATCAAACGAATGAAAAGGTAAATACACAGGTTTTCCTTTTTGCAATGGAGAAATAATAATACCATGCGGATTTGCATCACCATGATTAAGGTAATGCATATTATTCATTTCTTCAGCAACTTCAGGACTCCAACCAATACCATCTATAAAAAAAGAGGTCAATGTTGTTTCTTTAAACCCTAGAGTTTTTAAGCATTTATTGTAACGTTCTACTAATTTTCCACTGATGGGAATAAGTTCGCTTCTGTATAAATTTGCTTGTTTTAGTTTTTGCATCTTGTTGCCGCAAATGCGGTAATCTAAATTTTTCTTTTATTCTTTTTTGACATGAATTTTACTAATTCTCACTAACTCTAGTGATAACGTATAGTATTCAAATATATCAAAACTCTATATTTTATTTCAAATCAGGTTCCTATCTATACAGGAATTAATAATTCATTAATCTGAGCGTATTGCAATAACATAATCGTTTTTGCATCTATAATTTCTTCGTTCTTTACCATTGCTATAGCTTTAGAAAATGAAAGTTCTAAAATTTCAATGTCTTCATCTTCGCTTTCTAATCCTCCACCTTTACTTACTTTCATGGTTTCATTATATTCTGCCACAAATAAATACATCTTTTCCGTCAAGGCACCTGGTGAGGTATATGCGGTTAAAACTTGTTTAGCATTATCAATTTTATAACCCACTTCTTCTTCTGTTTCCCTAATTATGGTTTCTAAAGGCTTATCATTATTATCTATGGCACCTGCACAGGCCTCAATAGACATACCTTCATTTTTATTGTTCTCATAAGCAGGCATACGGAACTGCTTAGTAAGAATCACCGTTTGTTTTTTTACATTATACAGTAATATAGCAGCACCATTACCACGATTGTAACATTCGCGAGATAAACGTTTCCATTCTCCATTTTTAAATTGATAATCGTAATCAATTCTATCTAATCTTGCCCATTCTTTAGAAAGGGTTGTTTTAGTTATGTTTTTTAGGTTGTTCATGAGATTTTTCGTCGCTTATGCCTTATTCTGTCTGAAAGACAAAAACTTCATACTTTTAATATTTCACTTTATTTACCAAACTGTTCTCTAGCTTCAGTTTCAATATTCAACTGATTCACTCTTGCATCCACTTTTCGTTTAAAGTCTGTATCTGCAATCGTTGCCACATTATCTAAATAACGAATGACTTCTTGTCGTCTTATATCTGAAAAGTTTAAACCTTTCATATTAGACTTCATTAATTCTTGAAGCATATTAAATTTGGTATCATAATCCTTTTTAAAATAGGTTTCAGGATTTTCAAACCAGTCTTGTTCTAAATCGAAATCGGTTAATCGTAATGAAATTGCAGATTGAATATTACGCACATCTCTTGAAGAGAAAAACGGAAATATCTTCTGAATTTCTTTATACAGAGCCGCATAAAACATGTGATCATTAGTTTCATGAAGCTTTTCAATTTTATCAAAGGTTTCGTGAACACGTGCTTCTGAAGGATGCTCTATGGCATTCAGAATTTCTCCCATGCTGTTTGCCAAACCTTGATCTGACAAGTATTTATAGGTTTCAGGATCGTCCATATTTACGAAATCTGGCATGGTATTTTGCAATTTCTTCCACCAGATATAGTCTTGGTCTACAAAATCGTGCTCAGTACGTGCACCATCTATTTTAAATCGACCTTGCACACGAGAAATCACTGCTTTATCTAACATTTCAGGCAAATTGGTAAATAAACCAATAGAACTGTTTCCGTAATTAACGGCATAAGCACCTTCGGTATACCTTAAAAATACACCAATCACCTCTTTAACACCAGCAGAAACTCCTTGCGCTGTTCGTTCTTGTAAATTATTTTCGGCATCATCAATAGGTGCAAAAATTAATTTTGTAGGATCTTGTAATGGCTTCATCCACTCTACCATTTTCTCTGCTGAACCACCTTGAAAGGTACTAATTAAAGTATCAGGCATGGGATGGAATAAAAATGGAATATCTAAATTATCAGAATGTTCTTTTAATCGGGTGGCGATGGCAGCAATCAACATACTTTTTCCTGTTCCCGGAATTCCATACCCCATAAAAACTGGCATAAAACCGCCTAATTCTTGAAAAGGATTTTTCTTAGCTTCAAAATCGTAACTCAGCATACGTTCGGTTAAACGACGTGCAAAATGTTTGGCATCTCTGTTACCTACAATTTGCTCAAACTGAATTTTATTAAACTCAACACTCTTAGCTGTACCAGAAAAAGCATTCTCCCAACCCGAAATTGCAAAGTCACTATTTTCTAACTTGTAAGTTCTGTCAACAATCGTTTCTGTATATTCTAAGCTACTTTTGCGTAGTTGAATTTCATCTATTAAAGCTTCAAAATAAACAACCGTAAAATCAATAACATCTTTGTCTGATTTAATGATTTCTGGATGCCCTAAATATTTGTCGTAATAAAATAACTGACACGAAATACCTTTTAAAGGTGTTAATAGAGACACTTCCGGAATACCTGCAAACTTCTGTTTCATCACCGATAAATCGTCTGAAGCATGTGGTTTTAAATCGTGTAAAATCTTATACGCTGTTGCAAACAACATAAAAGCCGTTGCTGTATGCATTTTGCTTTCGTACTCTCTCCTTCCAGAACGATCTAATGCCGATTTGTTTTCACTTAAACTCGATAAACCTGAAGCATCGTAATAGGAATCCTTAATCCAAATACCAAGATTTAAACCTTCCTGTACAGCATACAACGTTTGATTTAAATAAATTGGAAGTGCCACTGATTCTGGTAACAAACGTTTCTTTAAAGCTAAAACCGTTTTTGAAACAGATGTAACATTAACATTACTACCGTTATTCGCCCTAGATAAATACAATAAGATTGATTCATCTTTAGCATCATTATCTTTGTTTTTAGCGCGTTGACTTTGCTCCCATTGTATGGATTTTAAATACGATGTGGCTTCATCGCGAAGCATATCTAATTCATTTTGTTTTATAGGGAAAGTTGAGTTGTGTTCCATTTTTTTAGTCTTCAGTTTACAGTATGCAGGCTTCAGTATTTACTGTTCCAGCTTACTCTTGCTTTTTATTTAGTCTTCAGTCTTCAGTACCAACTGTTGCGACTTCTTGTGTTGCTTAGTATTTTTATAATTTTATAATCCGAATTTATCAGGATGTTTCATCATGTAATTGATAAGCTTTCCTATTTCTTCACTTTTATATTGTAATTCATTTTTCTTTTCTTCTGAAATATAATCACATGCTAAAGTAAAATCCAGCCATAATTGTGTTTCAGAATTTTCACTGTCAGCGTCAGATAATTTACTTTTAAAATGCTTTTCGAACTGTCGTTTTCTATAGCCTTCAGCAATATTAGAACAAACCGACGTACTAGATCTTATCATTTGCGACGATAAGCCAAATATTTCAGCCTTAGGAAACGCTTTAACTAAATGAAATATTTCCATTGCTAAATCGAATCCTTTTTGATAAGCCAATAATGTTTTAAAAGACATATTAATATTTACTGATTCTGACTGCTAACTGAGGACTGCACACTGCAGACTCATTCCATTTTTAATTCAGAAATCTGAATAGGAGACATTGCTAACTTATTCATAATTTCAGGTGTTTTATTATATAGTAATTGTATGATTCGATGTGGCGCAAAGACGTATCGTTGCCTAAACATAGCATCCCAACGTTGATAGGTTTGTTTGCTAAAAAAACCACCTTCTTTAAATTCGCTTCCCGATTTTAATTCGTCTACTTTTAGTGAAATTGCATAAGATTCTAATGGAATTTCTTTATTTGCAATGCCTTGTAAAATGGCATGTGTCACTTTATTTTCATCCTTAGCAAACACATTATGAATTGGTCCTAAATCTACACGTTTTATCAGTTTGGGTAATACTTTTGGCAAACGCTTATCTATGCCGTAAGCCATAGTATCTAAAGCCATTTCTCGGTCTGCAATAGACTTTAAAGCACTGTATATTTCACTGCGTTCTTTTAAAGGATCTTTGCCATCGTAATCAAAATACATGTAGCAAATGAATGGTCTGTTGTGAGATACATCATAGAAGCTCCAGCTCACTAAATATTCAGCCGCTGAACCTTCTGGTGCTGCTATTATTTTACCTTGAACAAAACGGTTAAAAATATATTCTTTTTTGGCCGAGGTATAATACACTATTGAAGCTGCCTGAAAGAGCTTACGTTTAGCGATAGGTTCTTTCTTTCGCATCAAAGTGTCTAGAAATTCCTCTTTTAGCGTTTCTACATCTGTAAGCTTACCTAAGTAATCTTCTCGTAATGCTAAATCATTAAACAAATAGCGGAATTCTAAATAATTAGGAAAGCTTGAATCAGTTAAATCTACTTTCATGTTTTCCTCTTCGTCATACATGTATTTTACACGCATGGCTTCAATAGAATACAGCAACAAATCACTGTATTGCTTAAAGAGAAGTACTTCTTGTTGATTTAGTATTTGTTTTTGTTGTACAGCAACGATGAGTTCCTTTAATGCAAAATCTATCATTCTGTGATAGAACACATATTGTTCTTTGGAATCTAATATGGCGGAATCTAATGGTGTTACTATCATTTTTGTAGGCAATTGGCAGTATTCAGTTTGTAGTATACCAAGAATACCTGAAAAGTATTATTTAAAAATATATTGAATATATAGTGTTAGCCACAGTATTCAGTCTTCATTTGACTGTTAACTGAATACTGCTGACTCACAACTTATTATTATCCTAAAAGGTCATCTTCGTTAGCTTCTGGTTTTGGTTCGCCTGCTGGCTCTCCTCCTCCGTCACCTGAAGGTGCGTTTGCATCTGCTGCGTAGTAATCTTCAAAAATTTCTTTCATATCAATTCCGTAACGCTCAGCAAAATTCTTTTGAATAGACTTATCCTTTTCTCTAATTTCACTTAAAGCTTCGGCATAACTACCATAAACCCCTTGCATAACTTTTTCGTGCACTGGAATATTATCCATCATTTCTTGACGTGCTCTAGCACTTGCAGTATGCATTGCGGCTAAAGTTTCACCAATATGCTCGTCTGTCTTAACACCTAAATGCTCTAAAATTGCTGCGAATTCTTGATCTGTACGTGCTTTTAAAGCTACCACATAACCATCGTAATATTTAAGACGCTCGTCTGTATCTGACTTTAATTTTGCACGATGCGTTTGTAAGTTACTACGTAAAGACGTTAATACTTTAATAGTTAAGTTATGTTTATGAACAAAACTATCTTTAGAAGCTGCTAATGTGGTATAAGCATTTTTAAGGCCTTCTAATTCTTCTACTTTTTGCTCTAAGGTGGTTACTTTGCTTAAAGCATCTGAATAATCTGTAGATTGTTTATCTGCAACTTCTTCTAAAGCTTGACGCGCTTGTTTTAATAGAGCATATTGCTCTTCAAGCTTATCCTCTACTTCTTTTTTCTTTTGAAGTGCTTTGGTATGATTATTAGACGCTTCAACAATAGCTGTTTTAAGACTTTCTTCGACTTCTTTTATTTCGATTTCTCTATCTTTTAAACGCTTAATTGCAGCCTGACTCTTAAATGACAATTCATTTAATAAGGTTTGAACATCTGCTGTTTCAATACGTTGTTGAAACATTGCTTTTGCTTTATTGTCTGATGCATCACGTTCTTTTTGAGCATTTTGAAGTTCTTGCTCAGCATCTTTAATCTTACTTTTACGTCCCCAAAGATTGTTCCACCACGTATCTGGTTTATTATTTGCATCTTCAAGTTCTACTTTTGCGCGCTCTAAACGCTTAACGGCATCATCAATGATTTTTTGCTCTGCGGCATTTAATGCAGAAAAGCCTTCAAACATAATACCAACTTCGTCCTGATAATCTGTTAAGTCTTTAATGGCATCTAATAAAGTAGTTCTATCTTTTTCGGCCATATCTACCACATTATCTAAGGTGGCATTTAATATTTTCTGACGACTTTCAGGATCATCTTCTTGTGCCAATTTAGACTTCATTTGGTCTATGGCTTTTCCCCAATTGACATCAACTTTCGCTGCTTTTTCGTTGGAACTTGTTTCTAATAAATCAAAATCATCAGACATATTGTGTGTGGTATTTGGTTGAACTATTTTCTGTAAAGCAATTTCGGTATTTTTTTAAGACTATAAAAACTTTACTTACTAAAATATATGTAGTCATACTTTTAACATTGTTACAACTTTCTTACTATTTTTTTAATATCTATGACACTACACCTACCAAATCTTAATTAATACCATATTTCTCATTTTATGGCATAATAACAAATTATAGTACTGTTAAAATTTGATTTATTAACAAATAACTTAATGTTGATTTTCGCTTAGAAACACTGTGTTTCGTCGGACATTACAAACGCTTAATCGATAAATTTGTTGATTAAAAATTGTAAATATTTTAATATTAAGTATTTAACATTAAGTTTTTTTCTATCTTAGCATTCTAGAACCCAATTCTAAAACCATACTTATATGTTTAGTAACCTGCTTTCCAAAGCCTTAATTGTGACGACTACGCAACTTACTATGATTTTAATAGCTGTAGCGTCCATTTTTCTCGTTTTTATTCTTATAGCTATTGTGAAGATGTATAAGTTAAAAGCTGAAAACAAAAAATTAATGCAAACCAATGCCTACAAAGATTACGAAGAATCCAATCAAGATATTCCTAGTGGACATCTTTATGGCGACAACTAAAGCAGTTATTTAAAAACTAAATTTATCCGTTTTTATGGGCTGTTTTAACAAAGGCTACTTATAAAATCGTTACTACTTATAGGTTAGATTTGGTCATTTCTCTTAAATCCCATAAATTAAAATCAATACTAAAATATTTATAAAATAATCTCATTTATATATCATAAAAAAAGCCAGCAAAATTGCTGGCTTTTTTAGTTTATAACATTTAGTATTATCGTACTAATTTCTTATACTTAATTCGTTTTGGCATTAAATCACCACCCAAACGTTTCTTCTTATTTTCCTCGTATTCACTAAATCCGCCTTCAAAGAAATAGACTTGAGAATCTCCTTCAAAAGCTAAAATATGCGTACAAATTCTATCTAAGAACCATCTATCGTGACTAATCACTACAGCACAACCCGCAAAGTTCTCTAAACCTTCTTCCAGAGCTCTTAATGTATTAACATCTAAGTCGTTAGTAGGCTCATCTAAAAGTAACACATTACCTTCTTCTTTAAGTGTCATAGCCAAGTGTAAACGGTTACGCTCACCACCAGAAAGTAGTTTTACCTTTTTATTTTGTTCACCACCAGAGAAGTTAAAACGGCTTAAATAGGCTCTAGAATTTACTTCCTTTCCTCCCATCATAACCAACTCTTGCTCATCACTAAAGTTTTGCCAAATTGTTTTTTCAGGATCTATATTAGAATGCTTTTGATCGACGTAAGCAATCTTTGCTGTTTCACCAACTTTAAATTCTCCTTTATCAGGATTCTCCTCTCCCATTATCATTCTAAAAATAGTAGTTTTACCAGCACCATTAGGACCAATAACACCAACTATTCCTGCTTGAGGAAGATTAAAATTTAAGTTGTCGTATAACAATTTATCATCATAAGCTTTAGCAACTCCAATAGCTTCAATTACATTAGTTCCTAAACGTGGACCGTTAGGAATATAGATTTCTAATTTTTCGTCAAGTTGTTTTTGATCTTGACTCATTAATTTATCATAGTTCTTCAAACGTGCTTTTTGCTTTGTTTGACGCCCTTTTGCTCCTTGACGTACCCAATCTAGCTCACGCTCTAAAGTCTTTTGACGTTTAGACGCTGTTTTACTTTCTTGAGCCATTCGTTTTGATTTCTGATCTAACCAAGACGAATAATTTCCTTTCCAAGGAATTCCTTCTCCTCTATCGAGTTCTAAAATCCAGCCAGCTACATTATCTAAGAAATATCTATCGTGTGTTACAGCGATAACAGTACCTTTATATTGTGCTAAATGATGCTCTAGCCAATGTACAGACTCTGCATCTAAGTGGTTGGTAGGCTCATCTAATAACAATACATCAGGCTCTTGTAATAACAAGCGACATAAGGCTACACGACGACGTTCACCACCAGATAGCACTCCAATTTTCTTATCACCATCTGGAGTTCTTAGCGCATCCATTGCAATTTCTAGCTTGGTATCTAATTCCCAAGCATTAGCTGCATCAATCTGATCTTGCAGTTCTGCTTGGCGATTCATTAGCTTTTCCATCTTATCGGCATCGCTATATACTTCCTCTAATCCAAACTGGTCATTGATACTATTATATTCATCAAGAATAGCCACAGTTTCAGCTGCTCCTTCCCGTACAATTTCCATAACCGTTTTATCGTCATCCAATTGCGGCTCTTGCTCTAAGTAGCCAACCGTATAACCTGGTTGAAAAACCACATCTCCTTGGTAGTTTTTATCTACACCTGCTATGATTTTTAAAAGCGTAGATTTACCAGAACCATTTAGACCTAGAATCCCAATCTTAGCACCATAAAAGAAACTTAAATATATATTTTTTAAAACAGGAGTATTTGCTCCTGGAAAGGTCTTTGTGAGACCAGACATTGCAAAAATTACTTTTTTATCGTCACTCATAATTGTTAGTTTATTTATTGTAAAGTTAAACTATTGAACATCACAAATTAATTACACACGTCCTTTTAGAGCATTAAAAACCCATGCTATACAGAAAAAACCACCACCAACAGCAGCAAATCCCCAACCTGCAACATCATCGTATCGGAATGCGCCAAGCGCAATTAATCCAAATCCTACAAAAAGCATAATCCATGTAGCCCAAGCTAATACTGTATTTTTATTCATTGCCATAATCAATCTTAATTTTAATCGTTAGTTAGTTTACAAATATCGCATTTTAAATAAAAAAAGCATCACTATTTGTGATGCTTCTAATGTAAATTGTATCAAAAACTAAAAATTAATCATAGGAACTTCAATAAACAATAGCTCACTATTGGTTTTGGCTGTTATATTAAAACTATCCGTTTCTGAAATCCCTATAGCATCTCTAGACACTAAAATATCTCCTTCAATTTTGGCTTTACCAGAAATCAACATCACATAAACACCATGAGTCTTTCCTTTTAATTGATATGTGAATGCTTCGCCTTCTGACAAATCAATTCTTGAAAGCTTAGCATCTTGATGAATTTTAAGACTTTCTGTATCACTATCATCAAAAGATGTTACTAATGTTTGAAGCTGTCCTTTTCGACCTTCAACCTTAAATGTTTTCTGATCGTAACGTGGTTCAACATTTCGTTCTTGTGGTATTACCCAAATTTGGAATAGACTTAAATGCTCATCAAGCGATCCATTAATTTCAGAATGTTGAACGCCTGTTCCTGCTGACATCACTTGCACTTCACCAGGAAGAACAGCTTGCCAATCATCCTTCATATTATCGCGATGTTTTAAAACACCTTTTAATGGCATGGTTATAATCTCCATATTATCATGAGGATGTGTTCCAAACCCCATTTTTGGTGCTATAATATCATCATTTAAGACTCTTAATGCACCAAAATGCACGCGTTCAGGATTATTCCAACTTGCAAAACTAAAGGAATGTTTAGCTTGCAACCATCCATGATCTGCAAAACCTCTAGTGTCTGCTTTATGTAGTACTTTTTTCATGATAATGTCCTTTTATTGGTTTTAACTAGCGCATTTTATCGAGCAGATTACTTAATTGTTCCGCTTCAGCCTCACTTAAATTTTGAATTAACTCTTTATTCATATCATCAGGAATTGTGTTTAACAAATCCAAACCTTGCTGTGTGATTTCAATTTTAACCACACGCCTATCGTGTTCTGATGGCAAACGTTTAATTAATTGCTTAGCACAGAGTTTATCCATTAATCGTGTAGCATTAGGTGAACGTTCTAACATTCTATTTTTAATAGTCTGTACTTTCAAAGGTTCATTAGCACCTCTTAAAATTCTTAAAATATTATACTGCTGCTGTGAAATTCCAAAGGCTTTAAAAGATTCGCTTTGAATACTCGTAATCCAATTAGCAGTATAAATAATGTTTAGAAGCGCCTTAACTCTATTGTTTTCAAATTTTGAATTAATATCTTTAGATAAGTCTCCCATAATTAATAGTCTTAGAATTCTTTTTAAGCTTTGATATCATCATATTGCGTGGTCTTACCAAAAACTTTGGCGACATAAGGGCAACTTGCTGTAGCTTGTAATTTGTTTTCTCTTGCGAAATCTGCAACCGCTTCTATTAATTTATGACCAAGATTTTGCCCTCTGTAATTCGGGTCAATCTCTGTGTGATTGATATCGATAAGACCTTCATTAACGTATGCATACGCAATTTCACCAATTTCTTTCTCATTATCTAAAAGATAGAATCTATTGCTCTTATTTGATGTGTCGTGTTTTAATTCCATGATTATAGACTGTTTTTAAAATGTTCCACTTTATTCAACAATTCTGTATTTAAATCGTCATTAGCAATCTTACCATCAGAAAAATTATCATAAAATGACGGTAGAGAAAACTGCCCTACAATATTAGCATCATGTCTTGGAAAACGATCAGCAGCCAATTCTAAAACCGAAGCTCCACCTCTAGCTCCTGGCGATGTTGCCATAAGTAATAACGGTTTGTTTAAAAACGTTTTTTGCTCTACTCTAGAAGCCCAATCAAATATGTTTTTGAACGCTGACGTATATGCACCATTATGTTCTGCTAAAGCGATTATAAAACCATCAGCTCCTTTTAAATGATCTACAAAAGCTACAGCTTGCTCAGGAAAACCTTGAGCCTGTTCTCTGTCTGAACTATAAATAGGCATTTCAAAATCGTTTAAATCTAATACTGTTGTACTAACTCCATCTACTAATTGGGATGCGTAAGTGGCTAACTGTTTATTAATTGAAGTACTGCTATTACTTCCTGCAAACGCTATAATATGTTTCATTGATTTCTTATTTAGGTTTAATTTATTTTTTTATAAAAGATATATGATACCATTAGTAAAACAAATGCTAATACTGCTGCCATTTGTTCACCATCGCCAATCATATAATGAGCAAAAAAGGCCAATATAAATGCAAAAAAGAAGCCTGAATATGCCCATTCCTTCAAGGTTTTTAAACCTGGTGCCCAAAGCACTATCAATCCTAGTAATTTAACAACAGCATAGGGATATATAATATAAGATGGATATCCAAAATTTGTGAATGCCATTACCATATCGTCATGTTTAAAAAAGTACATGCTAATGGAAAATAACATTAACAAGGTTAATAAGCCTGTAGCTACGTAATAAATAATTTTATTTTTTTTCATTTTTTATATGTTTTAATGATACAAATCTACAACAAAACAAATTAGTTTCCAAGGAAAATAATTCCATGTAATATTATTTAGCAAAACATTCGCTTTCCAAACATCGTTTCGTTTTGTAAATTCGTGCAAAACAAATCTGTATTAATGGATATCAAATTCAACCAAAACGAAGACCACAATAAACTTTTAGTTTCTGATCTAAAAAAACGCTTTGCAAAAGTAAAGCTAGGTGGTGGCGAAAAAAGTATAGAAAAACATCACGCAAAAGGCAAAATGACAGCTCGAGAGCGTATAAACTATCTGTTAGACCCAAAATCTAAATCTATAGAGATTGGTGCTTTTGCAGGTGAAGGCATGTATGAGCAATATGGTGGTTGTCCTTCTGGAGGTGTCGTTGTAAAAATGGGCTATATTAAAGGTAAACAATGTATTGTTGTTGCTAATGATGCCACAGTAAAAGCTGGAGCCTGGTTTCCTATTACAGGAAAAAAGAATTTACGTGCTCAGGAAATCGCCATAGAAAACCGTTTACCAATTATATATTTGGTGGATAGCGCTGGAGTTTTTCTACCAATGCAGGATGAGATTTTCCCAGATAAAGAACACTTTGGGCGTATTTTTAGAAATAATGCTGTAATGAGCAGTATGGGAATTACGCAAATTGCCGCTGTCATGGGAAGTTGTGTTGCTGGTGGTGCTTATTTACCAATTATGAGTGATGAAGCTTTAATTGTAGATAAAACCGGAAGTATTTTCTTAGCGGGAAGCTATTTAGTAAAAGCTGCCATAGGTGAATCTATAGATAACGAAACCTTAGGAGGAGCAACAACACACTGTGAAATTTCTGGAGTTACAGACTACAAAGCTAAGGATGATAAAGATGCTTTAGATAAAATTAGAAACATCGTTGATAAAATCGGTGATTTTGATAAAGCAGGTTATAATAGAACTGATTCTAAAAAACCAAAAGAGAATCCGGATGATATCTATGGAATTCTTCCAAAAAGTCGTGCTGACCAATACGATATGAAAGAGATCATAAAACGTTTGGTAGATAACTCTGAGTTTGACGAATACAAACAGGATTATGGCAAAACTATTATCACAGCTTATGCTAGAATTGAAGGTTGGGCTGTTGGAATTGTTGCCAATCAAAGAAAATTAGTAAAAAACAAAAAAGGTGAAATGCAATTTGGCGGTGTTATTTATAACGACTCTGCTGATAAGGCAACGCGCTTTATAGCAAATTGTAATCAGAAGAAAATTCCTTTGGTCTTTTTACAAGATGTCACAGGATTCATGGTTGGTAGTAAATCTGAACATTCTGGTATTATAAAGGATGGTGCAAAAATGGTAAATGCTGTTAGTAATTCTGTAGTTCCAAAATTCACTATTGTTTTAGGAAATAGCTATGGAGCCGGAAACTATGCGATGTGTGGAAAAGCTTATGACCCAAGGTTAATTGCAGCTTGGCCAAGTGCCGAACTTGCTGTGATGAGTGGTAATTCTGCGGCTAAAGTTTTATTACAGATTGAAACGGCTTCGCTAAAGAAAAAAGGCGAAAAAATAACAAAAGAAAAGGAAGAAGAATTATTTAATAAAATTAAAGATAGATACGATGATCAAGTATCTCCTTATTATGCTGCGTCTCGTATTTGGACTGATGGTGTGATTGACCCTTTAGATACCAGAACATGGATTTCTATGGGCATAGAAGCCGCAAATCATGCTCCTATTGAAAAACCATTTAATATGGGTGTGTTACAAGTTTAAAGTAATTTGTAATATAACCACATAAAAAAAAGAGCGCAAATTGCGCTCTTTTTTTATATAATAATATGCTATTAAAGGGTTAACCCTTCACGTTTAGCTTTCTTTTCTTCTCTAATTTCTTTTAGACGTTCCATTGATGCACCAAAAATCCAGTAAGGAATAACGAAAGTTAAAAGGAAAATCATTAACCAAAAGCCTATAGTTAATATGGTTAAAAATGCTAAAAATCCTAAATATTGATCAAAGTCGAACATAATTCTTGTATCGTTTACGTTTTGTTAGTACAAAGATATAACCAAAATATAAGTTTTACAATAGGTAATCTTAGTTTTATTAACAGGTTATTAAAAAAATTTATAGAGACTTCATTAATAAATCTGCTGTAGCAGGATTTGTAGCCAAGGGCACATTGTGTACATCACACAGTCTCATTAACATAAGAATATCTGGTTCATGCGGATGGCGATCTAATGGATCTCTAAAAAACAAGACCATATTACACTGTCCTTCTGCTACTCGCGCTGCTATTTGAGCATCTCCTCCTAAAGGACCAGATAATAACGCATTAACATTAAAACCTGCTTTAGAGACTTTTTCTCCAGTTGTTCCTGTAGAAACTAGGTTGATATTTTTGTGATGTAAAATTTCGCTATGCTCATTTAAAAACTGAACCATTTCTGCTTTTTTTCCATCGTGAGCTATTATAGCTATTTCCATATTAAAGATTTTTAACGTGATACTCGACTAAACCTTCTATTGGTCGTCTTACAAAATTACCGACTTTAAATCCGTATTCTTTGGCTACTTGCTTAATTTCATCTTGTCCAAAATAGGCAATAGAACCTGCAAAATGAACCGGAGTTCCTGCTTTTAATTCTTCTTTATATTGAAGAATCATATTTTCTGCAAACAGACGAATTCCTTTAGTTATGATATTACTAATATATTCAGAATCCTTATTAATAAACATAAACTCTGCATGGTCTGCTAAATAAGCACTAGGATTGGTTTGCTTATAAAGGTTATACTTAATATAGTCAGCATCTAGATTATGTTTGTGAGCAAAAGCCACGCTAATAGTATCTGGCATCTTTTTAAAGTAGTAATCCCTAATTAATTGCTTACCAAAATAGTTTCCGCTAGCATCATCCATTAGTATAAATCCAAGACTTGACACACGTTGATGTAAGTCTTTACCATCGTAATAACTACAATTTGATCCCGTTCCTAATATACAAACTACAGCAGCTTCATCATTTGAATTAATGCACGCTCTCACTGCAGCATAAGTATCTTCTCTTACTTCTACTATAGCACTTGTAAAGAACGATTCTAGTATCATTTTCAATAAAAGTCTAGGCTTTTCTGTGCCACATCCTGCGCCATAAAAGTAAACATGTGTAACCTCATTGGCTATTGCCATTAGCTCTTTACTTTTTCGGATCGTTTTATTGAGTTTCTTTTCAGCAACAATTGCCGGATTTAAGCCTTTAGTTCTTATTTTATCAACTGCTTGCTTACCGTTTTGATCTATCGCAATCCAGTCGCATTTTGTTGAACCTCCATCTGTAATTAGAATCATGATAATATTTTTATATAAAAATTCCGTAGCCTATGCAAACACATAATCCTACGGAATTTAAGAATTATATTATAAATTAAAGGTTATTAACCTTCTGTGCTAAATCTACAAGTTTATTAGAGTAACCAAACTCATTATCGTACCAAGATACTAATTTAAAGAATTTAGAATTTAATTCTATTGCAGAATCTGCATCAAATACACTTGTTCTTTCTTCACTAACGAAATCTTGAGATACTACAGCATCTTCTGTATAGCCCATAACTCCATTCATAGAACCTTCTGCCGCTTTTTTAACTGCAGCTTTAATTTCTGCTAATGAAGTCTCTTTTTTAGTTCTTACTGTTAAATCTACTACAGATACATCTACAGTTGGTACTCTAAATGCCATACCAGTTAGTTTTCCATCTAATTCTGGAATTACTTTTCCTACTGCTTTTGCAGCACCTGTAGAAGTTGGTATAATATTGTTAATAGCTGAACGACCTAAACGGTAATTTTTACGAGAAGGTGCATCTACTGTAAATTGCGTAGACGTTGCAGCGTGAATTGTTGTCATTAACGCTTCTTCAATTCCAAAATTATCTTCAATCACCTTAGCTAAAGGAGCTAAACAGTTTGTTGTACAAGAGGCGTTAGACACAATTGTATTATTCGCTGTTAATTTATCATCATTTACACCCATTACAAACATAGGAGCATCTTTACTTGGAGCAGAAATCACTACTTTTTTAGCACCACCATCTATATGATATTGAGCCGTTTCTAGAGTTGTAAAAATACCTGTACATTCTGCAACCACTGTTGCTCCTGCTTCATCCCACTTTAAGTTCTTTGGATCTCTTTCGGCTGTTACACGAATTGTTTTTCCGTCTACAACTAAGTTACCATCTTTTACTTCAACTGTTCCATCAAATCTTCCATGAACTGAATCGTACTTTAATAAATACGCTAAATGTTCTACATCTAATAAATCGTTTATTGCTACAACATCAACATCATTACGTTTTACTGTTGCTCTAAATACAATTCTTCCTATTCTACCGAATCCATTGATTCCTAATTTTAAATTTGCCATTACTCTATCTTTGTTTTTATTTTTGTTCTTAATTATATTGACATTATATCTGAAACTCTTAAAAGCTCCATGTTTATTTTAGATTTCCCTTTTACAGCTTGATCAAATGGTGTTAAATCCATAATATCATTTTTAATACCAACCATATAATTACTTTTACCTGTAATTAAACTTTCTACAGCTTTTACTCCCATTCTACTTGCTAAAACACGATCAAAACAAGAAGGTGCTCCGCCACGTTGCATATGTCCTAAAACAGAAACTCGTACTTCGTATTCTGTCATGTTTTCATCAACATAATCTTTCAGTTCAAAAACACTTTTACCTATTTTATCTCCTTCTGCAACAACAACGATACTAGAAGATTTACCAGAAGCTTTACTTCGTCTTAAAGATTCTACTAAACGATCTAATCCTAAATCTTCTTCAGGTATTAAAATTTCTTCTGCACCTGCTCCAACTCCAACGTTAAGAGCAATATGTCCAACATCACGTCCCATAACTTCTATAAAGAATAATCGGTTATGTGAACTTGCTGTATCTCTAATTTTATCTATAACTTCTACAACGGTATTTAAAGCTGTATCATAGCCAAGAGTATGCGTTGTACCATAAATGTCGTTATCTATAGTTCCAGGAATTCCCATTACAGGAAAATTAAATTCTTGATTAAAAACCATAGCACCTGTAAAACTACCATCACCACCAATAACCACAAAAGCATCAATACCTGCTTTTCTTAATTGATTGTAGGCTGTTTGTCTACCATCTTTAGTTCTAAATCCTTTTGAACGTGCAGACTTTAATATTGTACCTCCTTTATTGATTATTCCTTTTACACTTCGTGCGTCCATCTCAATAAAATCGCCATCGATCATTCCTTCATAACCTCTATAAATTCCGTAGCATTTTATATCATGAAAAGCACATGTTCTAACTACAGATCTAATTGCTGCATTCATTCCTGGTGAGTCTCCACCAGATGTTAAAACACCTATTTTTTTAATTGTATGTAGCATTGTCTTAATTATTTATAGTAAAATTAAGAAACTATACATATAATAATGTGACTATTATCATAAAAAAAATAGCATTAAAGTAATTCAAACGTTTTCGTTAATAAGTATTTTAATATAAATGAAGAATTGAAGGTTTTAAGACTGAGTTTTCGTCTTTTTTTTCTTCATTGTCATGTAATTTGGCATCATTTTTTCATCGTCACTCTCTTTTTTTTGTGACTTATTTTTAGCCTTTTCATCTTTTTTGTTTTTACCCGAAAAGATAATTTGAAGGAGTTCTTTAAAGGTATCAAACTCGACATTATAAGAGAGACCAACACCTTGTGTATACCCTATTTCTTCTCCAAAATTTCTAATACTATTTTCTCTATTAAAAACTTTGGCTTTAAGTGTTCCGTCTTCATTTAATAAAAGATCTATTTGAACATCTCCACTAATAACTGTTTGACTGGCGCTTCCGAATGGTACACCAACTTTACCATTAACTAAAATCTTATCACTTATTTTAGTTTGAAGTGTAACTCCTACTTTATTATTGGTTTGTAATTCTGGTGTGTCTTGTCCTAGTTCTAAATCGATACCAACATCTAAATTTCCATTATTTGTACCAAAAAGATTATTGACAATCCCTGTTAATCGTTCTGAAATGGTACCTGTAAAATTAGCACCTCCTAAACTACTAGAGAACCCTCCTGTTGCTAAGAAAATTAAAGCCTGATTGTCGCGTTCATCTTTAGAGGACAGCCTGTAATCTAACTCTGACTTTACTGTAGAACTTACATTAGGAAATCTAAAATCGAATTGAGGGTCTGGTTGTTCTAATTGACCTGTTAAATGAATTTCGACTTCTACGTCTATACTCTGATTAATAGGATTGTCTAATAATACAGAAGGATTAGCACTACCTTCATACACTGCTTTTAAGTTTAGCTCCGCGTTCATTGGATCTCCTTCCCAAACAATACTTCCTCCTTGTTCTACTTTAAACTTTTTTTCTACAACACCTCCATATTTAAAGTTGTATGTTCCGTCATAAACCACAAAATCTCCCCACATATTAAAGGCGCCATTGGTATTGATTAAAAAGTTTAAACCTCCTACACCTCTACCTTTAATAGTACTACCGGCCTCTTTATCTATAACTATTTCAATCACGGCATTTTGATTTACATTTAAATCAAAATCTAAGACTAAACCTTTAACTTCAATTAAATCTGAAACCTCTCCTTTTATTCTGGCAGCTTTTTCTTCTGGACTTAAAAAATGAATAAAAGAGTTGTCTCCAAAACTTTCAGAATCATTTAATGGAATATAAAACTCTGTTCCAGCTTCCGTTCGTCCGTTTATAACTTTAATAACCAGCTGATCTGTTGGTCCTTTTATTTCTGCTTTTCCTGAAATAAAACCTGTACCATAATATAGCTCATCTTCTGTTTCTTCAGTGTTCAACACTAAAAGACGGTCTGTATTTAATTCTAAACCTAATTTCCAATCCGAAAAATTATCATGTGCTATAAACCCATTGAGACTTCCCTTGGAAAAGTATTTAGAATCCGTCATTGAAACGTCATTAAAAACAAATTGCTGCCCTCTTAGTGATACCTTAGAGTCAAAATCAAAACCATAATCTACATTAAGGTATGGAATAGACAAGCCTGCCCTATCTAACAGTAACTCACCATAAATTGCTGGTTTTTTTAAGCTTCCAGTTACATTAGCATAACCAGATACTAAGCCTCTAATATTACTAATAACCCCTTCACCCAAAGGGTTTAATGGATCTAATAAAAATTCTTCAAACACTACATCTAAATCTATAATAGGATTATTTTCTGCAACATCAATAACACCTTTTGCGTCTAACGATTTTAAATTGTCATTAATTAGTGTTACATCTACATTATAGTTTGTAATAGAGTTATTCCCTTCAATTTTAGCTTTTAAGTTTCCTAAATCATAATCATTAACAAAAAGACCACTTACTTCTACATTAGATTTAGGCAGGTACACTCCATTGTTTTGAACCACATCAAGTTTACCATTTACAATACCTTTTAAAGCTAAACTATCTATACGTGGCGTAATTTTAACAAGCTGTACATCTTTAAAATCTACATTAAAATCTTTGTTAACTGAATCCTTTACTTTACCAGAAAGCAAAATTTCTTCATTATCATGTGTAATTTTAATTGGTGAGATATCAAACGTTTTAAAATCTCTATCAAATCGAATTTTATTTAAGGTATCTTTTTTAGAATTTAAAAGCCAATCGTAACCTTTAAATAACACATCTGATTTTCTAAAACCAACTACAGATTTATTAGTTTCGTCAATAGTGTAAAATAAATTTAGGTTAAAATCGTCTGCATTATTTTCTCCACCTTTAAACTCAGACTTGATGAGTAAAGTATCACGTTTTGTAACATTAATTAAGCTAAATTGAGAAGCGTTGTATATACCTGCACCAATACTATCTATTTCTATATACGTGTTATATATTGGGTTGCTATTATCTATGTTTATATTGATATTGTTAGCAAAATAGTCTTTAAATTTAATTTCTGGCGAATTAAACGTTAATTCAAATCCTTTCTCATCCGTTTCTATTCTACCTTCAATAAACGTGTTACTTCCTATAGTTAAATCCTTAAAAAATACCGCTGCTATTTTAGAATATATATTGAATCTAAAATTGAGGTATTGCCCTTCTTCTACAATATTTGGAACATAATTCGTGTAAATACTTCCTACTGAATTTTCTACTAATCCAATAATATCTTTAGTTTTAAATTGGCCTGAGACTTTTCCATCTATAATATCTGGAGAGTTTATAGTAATGGTACGTTCGGTATCTCTAAAAGAAGAGACAATATCAAAATCTTGAAAACCATAACTCTTATCTTGATTTTTATACGTTGTATTCTTTATATTAATAGCACCTGTTGCATTGTCTAGTGTTGTACCTCTAGCACTCATGGTTACTAACCCTCTAAATTCTGAAATACTATCTCGTGTAACAAAATTTAATTTATTAAGATTGGCATAACCAACATTAGCCTTAAAATCGAATTTTTTAAGATCTTCAGAAAAATCTACCAAACCATTAAAGTCGAGTTGTAAATTAAGATCTTCAGCTTTTACAATACCATTAAATATTTTATTTCCAAGATCTCCCGAAAGTGAAATATCTCTGTACGTATAACCGTTATAATCTAAAACATAAACATCTCCTTTTACATCTGTTTTTAAATTCTCAATAGTAAACCCTTTACCATCAACATCGAGATTTAAAGAAGCTGTTTTTACTGAAGGTTCATTAATAAGCTCTCCGAGATTAAATTCATCTAAAACAATATTCCCTATATAATTTGCATTGTCAATATTATCGATATCTGTAAGTAGTAAATTAGATTTTATAAACCCTAAATCCGTATCTATCTCCAAATCTGCTTCAACACGCTTAGTTGTGATAAAAGATGTGCCTTTGATATTAAAATTCCCAACCTTAGAAATAACACTAGGAATAGAATTCCCCAATAGTCTTGGTAATAAAGCCGTTAAATCTCTATAATTTGAAGCTAAATTTTGAAAATTCCCTTGTAACGCAAAACTATCGTCGGCCTTACTAAATAAATTCTTAAACGTAATATCACCAATAATTCTTGTATTTCTAGAGGTACTTACATTAAGGTTTTTAGCAATCAAATTATTCAAAGTCCCCGATAAATCTGCATTAAAATTTGCATGTTGACTTACCCCAAATTCATCAAAAAAGACGTTGAGCTCTGTTAAAGAAATATCAGAATCCTTAAAACTTGCGGCTACATTAACTTTGTCTGTAAAATGTTTAAAATCTTCTCGATTATAATCAAATCTTAACTCTCCTTTTAGCTCAGACTGTTCTGTTTTAATATTAAGGTCTCCAAAAGACATATGATCTAATGTGTACTCAAAGTTTGCCATTAAATTCTTAACAGCAATACCTCTACTGTCTCTAAAACTAAATGTATTAATTCGAGATCTTACCTCAGGCCCATTTATTAAAAAATTAGTCGTATTAGCATTAAGCTCAGTAAATTCGAAGATTTCTGGTGTTTCTAGGTTTTCGTCAATTAGTCTAAAAATTCCGTTTTCTATAGACACATCACTAGAAGAGAATAAAAACTCACTTGGACCAACTCTTGGGTTATCATCATCAAATTTTGCTACAAAAACATCTAAATTTGAGTCCTGTTCACCTTGGTATGTTTTTAAATTAAAAATGACATTTTGCAAATCTATATCGCCAAAATTCAACTTACTATTCAAAAGATTCTTAAAACTAATGATAGAACTATTTAATTCACCAACACTTATAAGTGTATCTTTTTTATAATCTCTAATTAAAATTTCTTTCAGTTCAACATCTCCATTCAGTTGCAAACCTACTCTACCAACGTTAATATCCGTTTTAAAATCCTTATTAAGTGTATCTGTAACATACCGTCCTAACTTGGTTTGTACAGCAGGAATAGATAGTACCAAAAATAAAATGAAAAAAAGTAGCAGTATTATTGCTACTATTTTTCCTAATATTTTAAGTACCCGTTTGATAAAATTAATGCGTTTTAAAGTTTTAAATCTTCACTACCTTTGCAGCAACACTATGCTGTTAATTATGGCAATGAGCTATAACTAACAAAATTAACAATTATTGTGCCTAATATCTACTATGGAAAAAGAAAATATTTATATCCTCGGAATTGAGTCGTCTTGTGACGACACATCTGCTGCCATACTATGCAACGACCAAATTTTAAGTAACGTTGTTGCTGATCAAAAAATACACACAGAGTACGGAGGCGTAGTCCCAGAATTGGCATCTCGAGCGCATCAACAAAATATTGTTCCAGTAGTACACCAAGCCCTAGAAAAAGCAGGAATAAAAAAAGAGCAATTAAACGCTATAGCTTTTACTCGTGGTCCAGGTTTAATGGGATCGTTATTGGTTGGTACATCTTTTGCCAAATCTCTGGCTTTTGGTTTAGATATTCCGCTAATAGACGTAAACCACATGCAAGCGCATATTTTAGCACATTTTATAGACGAAAAAGATCATAAAAAACCTCCTTTTCCTTTTTTAGCCATGACTATTTCTGGAGGCCACACACAGATTGTAAAAGTGAATACTCATTTTGATATGGAAGTTTTAGGAGAAACTATAGACGATGCCGTAGGAGAAGCTTATGATAAAAGCGGAAAGGTATTAGGCTTAGGCTATCCTGCTGGGCCAGAAATTGATAGACGTGCACAACTTGGCAACCCAAAGGCTTATCAGTTTACAAAACCAAAAGTCGATGGGTTAAATTTTAGTTTTTCAGGATTAAAAACTAATATTTTATATTTTATTCAGCGCGAAGTAAAAGCAAACCCTAATTTTATTGAAGAAAATCTAAATGACATTTGCGCATCTATTCAATATACCATCATAGGTATTTTAATGGCCAAATTAAAACTAGCGGTAAAGCAAACAGGCATTAAACACATTGCCATTGGCGGAGGTGTTTCTGCTAATTCTGGTATTAGAAAAGCTTTAAAAGATGCCGAACAAAAATTTGGTTGGACGAGTTATATTCCAAGATTTGAATATACTACAGATAATGCCGCAATGATTGCTATTGTTGGTTATTTAAAATATTTAGAAAAGGATTTTTCAGATTTTAATGTTATGGCTACTGCCCGATTAAAAATATAAACGAAGAGTAATTCCAAATTTCTAGTATTTAATAGCGATGTTAACTTTAATTGATATGTGCTTATCTTAACCCTTTTATTGATTACTCCTCAATTTTTTTTCTTTTAAAGGGTTTTAAATTTATTTAAAAATTTAATTTAATTATCAAAAAGCAATCACTTCTCTAAAATTGTTAAAACATCTGTTAACATCCTTACAACTATTCACCTCTATTGTATCTTAAAATTTAGTTGTTTTGCAGTATCCAAATCACTTTAAACAAAATTTAACATGAAACATTTATTTACGCTATTGCTTTTAATTCCTTTCTTAGGTTTTTCTCAAATAGCATTAGAGCAACAATTAGATTCTATTTCTACTTCAGATGAAGCTACAACGTTTTTAAAAGAAAACAAGCCCAAACAAGGTAAACTTTTCATATTCAATAAAGAAAAACATAAAACCAGATTAGCTAATGACTTATTTAACCTTTCTAAAGGTGGCAAAAAAGTAATTAGAACAGATTTTAAAAAAACCTACTACAAAGTCATTGATAAAGCTGAAATAGATTATTTAAAATTTAGCATTATTGTAATAGACGCCTCAAAAATGTCTACTGAAGAAGCCATAAAAAAGCGTAACAAGGTAATAGCTCAGTATAAAGAAGGTTACCGTTTTAAAGACTTAGCAAAACACCACTCTACTGATCATACTGCAAAAAAAGGAGGAGATACAGGTTGGATTAAAGCCGGAGAAATGCCAACTGCTTTTGACGAAGTTGCTTTTGGTAAAAACCATGCTATTGACGAAATATTTTCAATAGACGATATTGAAAATCAAAAATATTATCTCGCTATTAAAACAGAAGACAGAACAGCTATTGAAGAGATTACAGTTTTAAAATTTTCTGAAGACATAGATTAATGCAATTATTCTACAATTCAAATATTTCGGAAACCGATACTAGTTTTAGTTTCGACAAAGACGAAAGCCGACACATTGCTAAAGTTTTACGTAAAACAATTGGCGACAAACTACACATTACCAATGGTAAAGGCTGGGTTTTTGTCGCTGAAATTATATTAGCTGAACAAAAAAAATGTGTCGTTTCTATACAGTCTAAAAGCTTACAACCTAAACGTAATTACAATTTACATTTAGCTGTTGCACCAACTAAAATGAACGATAGGTACGAATGGTTTTTGGAAAAAGCTACTGAAATTGGCGTTGAAACCATAACTCCTATTATCTGCGAACACAGTGAAAGAAAAGTGGTAAAGATTGAACGTTTTGAAAAAATCATTCAGTCTGCAATGAAACAATCCCTGCAATATTATTTACCAAAACTTAACAAGCCCATTGCTTTTAAAGATTTTATAGATCAAAATTTTAAGGCTCAAATTTTTATTGCGCACTGCGAAGAAACAGATAAAAAATCTTTAAAATCACAATTAAAAACAGCAACAGATTGTACAATCCTCATAGGTCCTGAAGGCGACTTTAGCGTTAAAGAAATCGAAATGGCCTTGCAACGTAACTTTATTCCTGTAACTTTGGGTGAGACACGTTTGCGAACAGAAACAGCTGCAATTGCAGCTTGCCATTCTGTTGCATTTTTAAACGAATTTTAATGAAACTATTTATTTCCTTCTTCTTTTCTCTTTTTTCAGTGTTCTTATTTGCACAAGACCTCGCTATTTTAAAATACAAAGGAGGAGGTGATTGGTATAGCAATCCAACAGCATTACCTAATTTAGTAAAATATTGCAACGATAACATAGATACCAACATTAACGAAAGTATTCAAACCGTTGAAGTTGGTAGTACAGATATTTTTCAATTTCCTTTACTGCACATGACAGGTCATGGAAATGTATTCTTTAGTGATGATGATGCCGAAAACTTGAGGAATTATCTAATTTCTGGTGGGTTTCTTCATATTGATGATAATTACGGCATGGAACCTTATATTACTAAAGAACTCAAAAAGGTATTTCCTAATAGCGATTTAGTTGAACTTCCTAAGGATCATAAAATATTTAGTTCAGCTTTTGAATTTTCTAACGGTTTACCTAAAATCCATGAGCACGACGGAAAAGCACCACAAGCTTTTGGGATTTTTCACGAAAGTAGATTAGTACTATTATTTACTTTTGAAAGTGATTTGGGTGATGGTTGGGAAGACCAAGAAGTACACAACGACCCAGAAGATGTGCGAGAAAAAGCACTTAAAATGGGTGCCAACATTGTAAAGTACGCTTTTGAAAATTAATTTTGCCTTTCCTATTTTATGCAACTAAATCACTACAATTCTAACTTTCAAAAGCAAAAACATCCTATTACAGTAATTTGCGATAATGTAACCAACGCACCAAACATTGGAAGTTTATTTAGAATAGCAGATGCCTTTGGTATTGAAGAGCTTGTTTTTTGTGGTTCCGATATTCCATTGGGTAAACGAATGACAAAAACATCGCGTTCAACTGAAAAGTACGTAACACATAGCATAAACGAAGATATTGAAACACAAATCCAAGCTTTAAAAGCTAAAAACTATTATTTGATTGCTTTAGAAATCACAGAGAATAGTCAGGATTTATCAACTTTTAAATTACAAACCCATCAACCAATTGCGCTAATATTAGGAGATGAAAACTTTGGAGTTTCAGAACCACTATTAAAAAGCGTTGATGCTATTGTACACATTAATATGTTTGGCAATAACAGCAGTATGAATGTGGTACAAGCCACAAGTATTGCGCTTTACGAAATTACAAAACAACTAAATGCTTAAATTTGCCATGCTGAATTTATTTCAGCACCTTTGAGTAAATATGCAAGAGATGAATTCAAAAACAATAGCTAACGGTATTTTAAGAGCATTGGGTGTGATTCTAGCTATAATGTTAGTCTTATATTTTCTTTTTAAAATTCAATCCGTAATCGTTTATATTGCTGTTGCTGCAGTTATTTCTCTAATTGGACGACCAATCATACTATTTTTAAGAGAGCGATTAAAATTTAATAACACCGTTGCAGTTGTAGTGACCATGACCCTTCTTTTAAGTCTTTTAATTGGCTTAGTCGGACTTTTTATTCCGCTAATTATCGAACAAGGTCACAATTTAGCCTTACTAAATATTGATCAATTACAATTAAATATTGAAAATCTATACGATCAAATTATTACTTATTTTCAATTTAACAATATAGATCTCGAACAATCTATTAAAGACTCTCATGTACTCTCTAAACTCGATTTTGCAATCATTCCTAATTTTCTAAATAGTTTTATTAGTGGCTTAGGTACTTTTAGCATTGGTTTATTCTCAGTACTATTTATTTCGTTCTTTTTCCTAAAAGACAGTAAGCTTTTTGAAGATGGTATTATGACCTTTGTGCCAAGCGGGAATGAAGAACGCTCTAAACGCTCTATCACCACAATAAAAGACTTATTATCACGCTATTTCGTTGGACTTATATTTCAAATATTAATTCTTTTTGTTATTTACACCATTGTATTATTAGTGTTTGGAATAGACAATGCCATTGTTATTGCTTTTCTGTGTGCGCTTCTTAATTTAGTGCCTTATATTGGACCTTTAGTTAGTGGTTTTTTAATGCTTTTGTTAAGCATGTCTAGTAACTTAGGCGAAAATTTTAGCGAGGTAATTTTACCAAAAACCACGTATGTAATGATTGGGTTTATCTTCGCGCAATTGGTAGATAATTTCTTTAGCCAACCTTATATCTTTTCTAAAAGTGTAAAATCACACCCTTTGGAAATTTTCTTAATTATCATTATTTCCGGAATTTTATTTGGTGTTGTTGGAATGATTGTCGCCATACCAACATACACAGCCATAAAAGTTATCTTGAAAGAATTTTTATCGGATTACAATATAGTTCAAAAACTAACCAAAGGCTTATAGTTAATGTTTAATAAAAACCTACTAAATACTGAAATACAGAATTTTATAAACAACAACCTAAATTCTGATGTTTCAGAATTATTGCTAAAAGGTATACCGTTTAAAGCTGTAGATTCAAAATTAATTATTGAACAAATTGAAGCAAAAAAACGCTGTAAAAAGAAACTACCAACATGGTTTAGTACTAAAAATATATACTTTCCCAATAAGCTTAATATAGAACAAACCTCTTCAGAAATTACTGCTCAATATAAATCTAGTTTAGTTTCTGGTAAGCAGATTATGGATCTCACAGGTGGTTTTGGTGTAGATGCATTTTACTTTTCAAAACATGTTGAAAACGTAATACATTGTGAAATTAACCCAGAACTTTCAGCATTAGTTAAACATAACTTAAAAGCACTAAATACTTCAAACATTACATGCTATAATGCAAATGGAATTGACGCTTTAAAAGAAGTTACCCAAACTATAGATTGGATTTATATTGACCCTTCGCGTCGTGATGATTTAAAGCAAAAAGTATTTTTATTAGCAGACTGCGAACCTAATATTAAAACACATCAAAACTTATTGCTACAATGCGCAACAAATGTGATGATTAAAACATCACCTTTATTGGATTTATCAGCAACGCTATCAGATTTACAGCATGTAAAAGAAATTCATATTGTAGCCGTTAACAATGAAGTTAAAGAATTATTATGGATTTTAAAGCGGGGTTTTCAAGGAGACGTTCTCGTAAAAACTGTTAACTTACAAAGAGGTAAAGCTCAATATTTTAAATTTAACTTTAAAGAAGAAGCTGAAGCTGAAGCAAATTATAGCAAGCCACTCACCTATTTGTACGAACCAAATTCTGCAGTTTTAAAATCTGGTAGTTTTAATTCTGTTGCTAACATTCTAAATATTGAAAAACTACACAAACATTCGCATTTATACACATCTGACTCACTTATAGAATTTCCTGGAAGAAGATTTAAAATTGAAAAAATAGTATCCTTTAATAAAAAAGCATTTTCCAAAGAAAAAATATTAAAAGCTAATATAACTACGAGAAACTTTCCGTTATCAGTACATGATATTCGTAAAAAATTCAAAGTTAAAGACGGCGGAACACTCTATTTATTTTTCACAACAAATGTAGATGAAGACAAAATTATTTTGATTTGCTCAAAAGTTCATTAATCACAAAAACCTTTCTGAGCTACAATCATCTCATTACCCCAAAGCTTCATTAAGAAAGAAATATCAATAGGAAAAAAAGAAGAAGAACCATCTACATTATACTTTACAGGGCATTCAATTCTTTTATTATTTACAATTTCGCACTTATGCTTTTTATTATCTGAAATAAAAATGGCTTTGGAATCAATCTTATCATAGACTTTTTTTAAATCTATTATGGCATATTTTATAAATCCTTTAGCAGTATTCACCTTACTTTTAGCACAATCAATAATGCCATAGGTAAAATAATGTGCTTTCATTTTATAATATTCAGATTCTTGTCGTTCTTTAAATTTATTATCATCACGCCTATACCTAATGGTAAAATCTGAATAGTCTTTATATTGCGCTTCCCTAAATCGCTCTTGTACGCTCATAATTTCATTTCCCTTTCTAAACACATAATCAATACCATCCATCATATCTATATATTGAGCATAGTCTCTTCGCAATCTAACCTCTTGCCACCCTAAAGCCTTATATATTAAAGGTAATGCTAATTGCTGATGTACATAGTCGGAAAAAGCTCTATCTTTTTTGTAACTAGACATATTTTAAAGTTTAGAACTTAGTTTATACTTTATTTAAACATTTTTTGAAACTTATAAAGTTGAGTAAAATGCTTTTATTTGTCTGATAAATATACACTTAAATATACAATCAAAAATATTCAAAAAAAAAACTCAAAAAAATTGTTGCGTTCTTTAAAATGTTGCGTTACATTTGCATCCGCATTTAAAGGAATGTTCATATAAATATTGGAGAGGTGCCTGAGTGGCCGAAAGGAGCGGTTTGCTAAATCGTCGTAGGTGGAAACACTTACCCAGGGTTCGAATCCCTGTCTCTCCGCAAATTTACTACAGCTTATGCGACTGTAAGTAATATTTAAAAAGATAATCAAATTTTCGGGGTGTAGCGTAGCCCGGTTATCGCGCCACGTTTGGGACGTGGAGGCCGCAGGTTCGAATCCTGCCACCCCGACTTTTATTGAAATTTTAGAGTTTTACTCTAATTGGTCGCATAGCTCAGCTGGATAGAGCACCTGCCTTCTAAGCAGGCGGTCCTAGGTTCGAATCCTAGTGCGATCACAAAAAGCCTTACTTTTTTAAGTAAGGCTTTTTTGTTCAAAAACATAATAGGATTACTAATAGATAATACCCCACCGTTAAACCGGATCAAGATCAAAAGTTGTGTTTAAGCAAAGATTGTAGTTAATCTAAACAGAAAGAATTCCACATTCTTGACCCCTCTAAACTGTGCCCTGAACGCTTTTATTTTAGCATTGAAAGAT